>JANXTM010000335.1 GCA_025352405.1 Polaromonas sp. | reverse complement strand
TTCAATTGGGAAAGTCTTCAAAAGATTCGCGACAGCTGGCCACGCAAGCTGATCGTCAAGGGCATTCTGAACCCTGGCGATGCGCTGCGCGTCGCTACCATGGGCTGTGATGCGGTGGTTGTGTCAAACCACGGTGGCCGTCAGCTTGATGGCGCTGTCGCAACGTGTGACGCTTTGCCCGCGGTGGTGCGTGCGGTGGATGGAAAAATTCCTGTACTGCTCGATGGCGGCATACGACGCGGCAGCGATATTCTCAAAGCGCTGGCATTGGGTGCCCAAGGGGTGATGCTGGGGCGCGCCACGCTCTACGGCGCCTCCGCTGCGGGCGAAGCGGGTGCAAGCAGGGCGATTACGATTTTAAAAGACGAATTGACGCGGACCATGCAGCTGTGTGGTGCGCGCAGCATCAATGAGATCGATGCCTGTCTTTTGCATGGTTTCTAATAAGCAGATCACATCTACCTCGTCCCAAATCCGCATTCCTGTTTCCCCTCCTCGAACAGCGACGTTGTGATTAAGGGGTTTCTCCAGTGTTTCAATGCTCTTTGGGAACACTAAAGTCAAAATCTGTGCAGTGGTTTAGGAATCATCCCGACCACCTGCAAGCAAAGCATTAACTTTTTGGAGATCATTATGGCTTTTACAGTTGCATATCGTCGTCTGCTCGCAGGCACATCGCTGGCCTGCCTCACACTCAGCTTGCTGGCCGCCTGCGCAACGCCTGCACCGGCGCAATCTGTGTCGTTGCTGGAGCCTGCTGAAGGCGCTACCGTGGGCACGACATTTAAAGTCCGGTTTGGCGTGAAAGGCATGGCCGTGGCCCCTGCGGGCGAAATAATTTCCGACAGTGGCCACAACCACCTGTTGATCAACCAAATGCCGGTAGCCAAAGGCGAATCTGTACCTTTCGACGACCAGCACAAACATTTTGGTGCCGGGCAAACGGAGGCCATGATCACGCTGCCGCCCGGCCAGTACAAGCTGACATCGCAGTTTGCCAACGGCGCGCACCAGTCTTATGGCGCACCCATGAGCTCGACGATTCAAATTACTGTCAAATAAACCAACCTGCTTCCAAGCCCTATGGCCATGCAGGGTTCAAACTTGTAAGGTAAAGATCCAGGCGCTGCTGGTATGGAGATACAGTGTTTGCGTGCACAAGCCTGGCACCTGGATCACCTCAGCCGAAGATGCGTAGCCCCGGCCAAGCTTTTTGCCCTGATCTGTATTACCTGACCGTGAATCTAGCGCACCACAATGATGGCTACGCCCAGCAAGGCAATAGCACCGCCCAGCCATGTGGCTTTGGTAAATTCACCCTTGGTTTTGAACCAGAAATAGCTGACCGGGAACACTATCACCGGTGTACACAATGTAATTAGAGTCACCACCGACAGTGGAATAAAACGCATGGCTGAAATAATGCCCATTTGGGCAGAAATATTGCATACGCCAATCAGCATATATTGCCAGACGCCTTTTCGGTCCGCGCTGCGAAGGCGCGCCAAAAGGCTAGCCTTGTCGGCACTGAAACTCAAGTGCAGAATCAGACCAAACACCGCGCCAACCAGCGCACCCAGTATGGGTTCAGGCCACGAGCGAATCGCTAGGCCACGCATCACGTTGCCTACCGCATAAGCAAAAGAACTGCCAATGCCGAGCAGGAGAGCCGAACGCAGCACGAACTCTGAAACCGTCGGTGCAACGCTGTCCTGCCTTGGTTCAATCCTTTGTCGGCGATCAAAAAAACCGGGCTTGTAACTAACCAGCATTAGCCCGCCAATAGTCATCAACATGCCGACTGCCACCAGCGCCGTGAGTCGCTCACCCATCAACAGCCAGGCCATCAGCGCAGTAAACAGGGGGCTGCTGACCTGGAAAATGCTGGCTTTGGCGGGGCCAAAGCGCACCACAGATTCATAAAAAAACCAACGCCCCAGGTAGGTTGAAAACACACCCGCCGCTGCAAACAGAAAAAACGCCCGCGCGTTCAATTGCAAACCGCCTTCAGTCCAAGCCAGTTGTACCAATAATGCAAGCCCCGCAAAAGCCACGTTGACCACAGTCGCGATCACAAAACCCAGCACCAGCGGAATACGACTTGAAGCGACCTTGGTCACCATGATGCTGACCGAAAACAGCAGCAAGGCACTGAAGGCGAGCAGATAGCCGAGATGGATGTCAGTCATGGGCTACCGGGCTTGCGCTCTCGCCCACTTGGCTGGAGGGAGTGAGAAAAAGATCAATTCGGGCAACCTTCAAATTTTGAACGCTTCAAGCGACTCAGGCGCAAACAACTCACTTGGCTCTAGCAGGCGTTTTGAAAGCCCCTGCTCAAAGTGATAGCGCAAAAATGTCCGCAGAGTTGCTTCGTTTTTCTCAAACCCATAAGGCCAGAAGTCTTCTCCCATTTCACGTTTTACCTGTTCAACGTGTGATGTTAGCCACGGTAGCATGACCTTTAAAGCGGCCGTTTCATACAGATCTTCATAGGTGCGGCGCTGTGATTCTTCCAACGCCTTCATCAATGAGCGTGCCACCCAGCGATTAGCTTCATACACGTCACGGCGAATCGCCACTGTGTGCATGATGGGGAATATTTTTGTCTCTTTGAAGTAGTTGCGCTCGACCTGCTCGTAATCTTCAAACAGGCGTTTAACTTTGCCACCGCCACTTAAAAAGCTCGACGGCATGCGTGCGGTGTAAAGCGCATCAATCTCGCCGTCCAGCAGCATTTGCGCCAGCGTCTGGTCGGGGCCAATACTTTCGACCTTGATATTGGGTGGCAAATCAAGCTTGATTTTTTCAGACCGGCCGGGCTCTTCTTCACCGCCGGTGAAGTAGGTCACGCTGTCTACCGGCACGCCATAGTGGTCCGACAAAATGCCGCGAATCCACACTGGTGCAGTCATCTGGTATTCAGGATTACCCACGCGTTTACCAATCAGGTCTTTGGCCTCGCGTATGCCCGAGTTGGCATTGACATAAATGCACGAGTGGCGAAAAAATCGCGACGGGAAAACCGGTATCGCCACAAACGGCTGTGGCTCTCTTGACATCGACACACTGTAAGACGACAGCGACATTTCTGCCACGTCAAACTCCTTGTGGCGCAGCATGCGAAAAAAGGTTTCCTCCACCGGCATATTGAGGTAGTTCAGGTCAATGCCGTCGGTCTGCACGCTGCCGTCCATCAGTGCACGGGTGCGGTCGTAGTTCCAGCAGCCGAAGGTAAGTTTGAGTTTTGACATTATTTAAAAATTATTCGGGTTTGATGCCAGCCGCTGCAATGGCTTTGGCCAAGCGCTCGTTTTCGCCCAGTATGGCTTTTTTGTAGTCTGCCGGGCCGCTACCAATCGGGTCAATGCCCGCATTGTTGAGCAAGGTGATGACATTGGGCATTTTGGCAATGACCGTGATCTCCTGGCTGATGCGCTCAATCGCGCTTAGCGGTGTGCCGGTAGCAGCCAGCACACCGACGATGGGCGCGAAGTCAAAGCCCGGGATGATCTCTGAAATAGCCGGTACATTAGGCGCCTGCGCCGAACGCTGGGCCGAGTTGGTGGCCAGCAGCTTAACCTGGCCCGCTTTGACAAAACCAGCCAATGACGGCAGTGCCGAAAACAGCACTTCGACCTGCCCGCCAATCAGGGCGGGTACCGACTGGCCCGAACCTTTAAACGGCACATGGGTCAAGTCTAGCCCTAGCGAAGCTTTCATGGCCTCCATGGTCAGGTGGTGCGTGCTGCCAACGCCGGACGAGCCGTAGTTCAGAGTGCCGGGTTTGGCCTTGGCCAGCGCAACGAACTCCTGCAGCGTGTTGGCCGGCACCTTGGGGTACACGGCCAGGTACAACGGCGCGCGTGCCATAAGCGAGACTGGCATGAAGTCACGCTTGTAGTCATAGCCCAGGTTTTTGTAAATCGCCGGGTTGATGGAAAACATAGAGCCATCCGTGACCAAAAACGTGTAGCCGTCTTTGGGCGATGCGGCCAGTGCCTGGGCAGCCACCACACCATTGGCCCCAGGCTTGTTGTCGACCACAACCGACTGGCCGATTTTTTCACCGAGGCGCTGCGCAAAAATACGCGCCACTGTGTCCGGCAAGCCACCAGCTGAATAGGGCACGATGAACCTGATCGGTTTGTTCGGGTAGGCCGACTGGGCGCTGGCCTGCAGTGGCAAGGCCAGCGTACCGGTTGCCAGTACGAGGCTGGCGATCAGATGAATCAGATGGCGGCGATGTTTCATGGTTTGTCTCCTGGTTCTATACATAAAATGGATTATGGTCAGCAAATACGCGGGCTATGCGCTATTTAATTAATAGCATTTAGCTTATGAAGCTGACGTTGAATAGGACGGCTCTAGCGCAGGCTCGTTGGCATCCCATACGGAATGCGCCTGAAAGCCGCGCCAGTCTGTCGTTTTCGGAACGATCGCCTGAAAGGCACACACCGCAGGCGGAATGCGCGTATCACCCGTACCAATCGCCACGCCGCCTGCCTGAAACGAGCGCACGGCTTCAAGCATCTGTTTGCGAAACTCCACAATTGCCAGGTCACTTGCGCCCAGCCGCTCATGCGTGCGGTCGGCAATCGGCCCCATGGTCACCCACATGGCAATGTCCTGGTTCGGGAATCCGGTAATACCGGTAAAGTTGCCCGCCTTCATGGCAGCGCGGTCCTGCCAGAAATGATTCGTGCGGTTGCGTAGCGGGACATATTTGTCGTCGAGGTCGACGCCGACTTCCTGACCCAAAAACTTGCGCCAGGTTACCGTGTCGGGCGTTTGCGATGCATGGCCCCAGGCAATGAAGTAAAACGCCGTGTTGGTGTCATCCATGGGCACGTTGATATTGGCCACGTTGTACAGGTTGTTGGGTGGAATCAGTACGCTGCCCGGCGCCACAAACACGGTTGAACGCACATAGTCATTAACAGCAGCATTGGTGATGGGCCGACGAATTGCAGCGTATCTGAAGCCATAGCTTGCGCGCTCAATCTGCATGCGCGGTGCCTTGTCTGTAGAAGGCCGCAGCCACAGTGACTCAGTTGCCTTGGCACTGTCTACGCGGGCCGGAACCATGTCTGAAGAATGCAGGCTGGAGCTATGGGCCGAATCAATCGCACCTTCGAGAATCTGCGCCCAGTTGCAGGGAATGATGGCTTTCGCAATCGTGACCTTGATATCTGCTGTGGGCGCCCAGGCGGGCGGTACAAACTCCGGCATGGTTTCGCTCGGCCCCATGTAAGCCCAGACAAAACCGCCCCACTCCTTGGTCGGGTAGGCCAGGTGTTTAACCTTGCTCGCCATGCCGCTGGCGACAGGTTCAGACACCATTTCAAGCACGTTGCCATCCACGTCCATCTTCCAGCCGTGATACAGGCAGCGCAAGCCGCAATCTTCATTGCGGCCAAACACCAGCGATACACGACGGTGTGGGCAATATTCATCCATCACGCCGACGCGGCCATTGGTGTCGCGAAAAACTACCAGATCTTCACCAAACACCTGCGCCTTGACGGGTGTGCCATCGGGCTCGCTGACCTCTTCTATCAGGCAAACCGGCGTCCAGTGGCGGCGCATCAGCTGGCCCATGGCGGCCTTGCCTTCGATGCGGCACAACAATTCGTTTTCTTCGTGGGTCATCATGGTCGTTATCCTTGGGTCTGTACGGTCCCTGAGCGGGCGTCAAAAACACTTGCAAAATTAATAGGTCTGGATTATTCTTAGATGGCTAAGATTATTCGCAGACGTTCGGTTTGTCAAGAATATTTAAGGAGACAAGAATTAGCACTTACCCTAACCCCGACAAAGAAGTCGCAACGCCCGCCACGGAGCCAGACTTTATAAAACTGCAGGTTGCGCAAAAACAGTGCCTTGCAGGCGGCATCTATTTGTTTGAACTTCGCCATCCTGACGGCATTGAACTGCCCGCGTTTACGGCCGGAGCGCACGTGACGGTTGAAGTTCCCAGCGGCGTGCGTCGCAACTATTCACTCTGCAGCAACCCCGCCGACAAAAATTTTTACCAGATTGCCGTCAAGCGCGATGCGGGCGGACGCGGTGGTTCTATCAGCATGGCGGACGATGTTCACGCTGGTGACCTGCTGGCCGTCAGCGTGCCGCGCAATAACTTTGAACTGCACCCGCGCGCGACACACTTTTTATTCGTCGCGGGCGGCATCGGCATCACGCCAATGCTGTCGATGATGCGGCATCTTAAAACGCAGGGCAATGACAACTTCAAGCTGATTTACTGCACCCGTGACGCAGCCAGTACCGCGTTTATGGATGCGCTGAGTAGCCCCGAATTTGCGCCGCATGTGCAGCTTCACCACGACAACGGCGATATCAACCAGGCCTTTGACTTCTGGCCGATTTTTGAGTCGCCCAGCAACGCCCATGTGTACTGCTGCGGCCCGCGCTCTCTGATGGACGCGGTGGCCGATATGTCAGGCCACTGGTCGCCAAGCGCGATTCATTTTGAAAGCTTTGGGGTAGACGCCAGCATTTATTCAGCCAACACGGCATTTACCGTGCAGCTGCATAAAAGCGGTGAAGTTATTGCGGTGAGTGCAGAGCAGTCGATTCTTGAAGCGCTGCGTGCCAGCGGTCACCAAGTAACAAGTTCGTGTGAAAGTGGTACCTGTGGCTCCTGCCGTACCGGCTTGCTTGCCGGTGAGGTTGAGCACCGTGACATGGTGCTTGGCGACCACGAGAAAACCAGCAACATCATGCTTTGTGTGTCCCGCGCAAAATCGCCTGAACCTTCGGCTGAACTTGTTTTGGACTTATGACGGCCCGCCAGATCAATATCGGAGTGGTCGGCCTGGGCCGGGCTTTTACGCTGATGCTGCCCACGTTTTTACATGACACCCGGGTCAATCTGGTGGCGGCAACTGACCCGATTGATGTGGCCAGGGCTCAGTTTGAAAAAGACTTTGCCACGCCGGCCTATGAATCAATAGAAGCGTTGTGCGCCGACCCGCAAGTTGATGTGGTTTACATTGCCTCACCCCACCAATTTCACGCCGACCATGTGTGCATGGCTGCAGCGCACGGCAAACACATACTGGTTGAAAAACCCATGGCCCTGAGTCTGGACGAATGCACACGCATGATCGCGGCTGCCCGCAGCGCCGATGTGCATTTGATGGTTGGTCACAGCCACAGCTTCAACACGCCTGTGCAGCGCTGCCGCGACATCATTGAAAGCGGTAAGTACGGCAGCGTGAAGATGATCAACGCACTGAATTTCACCGACTTTTTGTACCGCCCGCGCCGCCCGGAAGAACTCAACACTGCAGCAGGCGGCGGTGTCATACATAGCCAGGCGACGCATCAGATAGACATCGTGCGCATGCTCGGCGGCGGCCAAGTCGACAGCGTGCGCGCCATGACAGGTGCCTGGGACAGCAACCGACCGACTGAAGGTGCCTACAGCGCACTGCTGGCATTTGCTGGCGGGGCGTTTGCGTCCAGCACCTACAGCGGCTACGGCCACTACGATTCTGACGAGTTGATGGCCGGCATCGGCGAAATGGGTCAAACCAAAAACCCGGCAGACTACGGCGCAGCCAGAAAACGTCTGTTGAACGCAGCCACATCAGACCAGGAAACCGCCCTCAAAGCCGCCCGCAACTACGGCGGCAAGCTGTACACACCCAGCTTCGCGTTGCCAGCAGACCTGGCCCACCAACATTTTGGCCAGATCATCATCAGTTGCGAAAAAGCCGACCTGCGGCCCAGCGCCACAGGCATCGCCATTTACACCAATGGCGAAAAAATCTGGCATGCCCTGCCCGCCCCGCGCGTACCGCGTGAAGAGGTCATCAACGAGTTGTTTGACTGCGTGGTACGTGACAAACCAGCCTCGCACAGCGGCGAATGGGCCCGCGCAACCACGGCGGTTTGCCTGGCAATTCTGGCGTCAGCAAAGTCAGGCCAGGACTGCAAGCCAGCTCACCAAGTCAGTTATTCTTGCGACTTATGAGCAACGACACCCAAAGCATCATCCGCCACTGGCGCGAAGCAGTGCCCAACGACCGCATGGCGCACCTCATACGCGACACCGAAAGAGCGTTTCGCCGTGCTTTGCAAATTCGCCTCGCAGCGCACACTGTGCCCTTCGGCCACTGGAGTTTTTTGCGCATCTTGTGGGAAGCCGATGGCCTGACCCAAAAAGAACTGAGCGAGCGCGCAGGCGTGATGGAACCCACCACATTTAGCGCGATTAAAGCCATGGAAACACTAGGCTACATCGTGCGCAAACAGCTGCCCACCAACAAAAAAAATATGTATGTCTACCTGACCGACGAAGGGCGGGCATTGAAAGAAAAATTGGTACCACTGGCAGAAGAAGCCAATCACGTCAGCGTGGAAGGCCTGTCTCCAGAAGATATTAAAACCGCCCGAAAAGTGCTGCTGGCGATGATTGAGAATCTGGCGAAAGATGAGGTGTTGCAGGCTGCGCCCACCAAGCGCAAGGCAGCTACTGCAAGCGCCTAGCCCTAACCAGCTAAGTACCCGAGCAACGGTAAAAGCCGCAGCCTCCATGGCTTGCAGCTTTTCCGCAGGAAGCAGACCCCTTAAATCAGTTTCACGCCAGTTTTGGCCTGCAGCGCTTCTAGCGTCACCCCATCAGCCAGTTCAATGACTTTCAGTCCCGCTGGCGTGACGTCCATCACGGCGAGGTCGGTAATGATACGGTTAACTACGCCCACGCCAGTGAGTGGCAGGTTGCATTCAGACAAAATTTTCATGTCTTCGGTGCCGTCTTTTTTGCGGGCGACGTGCTCCATGAGAACGATCACACGTTTGACGCCGGCAACCAGGTCCATCGCACCGCCCATGCCCTTGACCATCTTGCCCGGGATCATCCAGTTGGCCAGGTCGCCTTTTTCGCTGACCTGCATGGCACCGAGAATCGACAGATTGATCTTGCCGCCGCGAATCATGGCGAATGACTGCTCGGAGCCAAAAATCGACGATCCCTTGATGGTGGTGACGGTTTGTTTGCCGGCGTTGATCAGGTCAGCATCTACCGCGTCTTCGGTCGGAAAGGGACCAATGCCCAGCATGCCGTTTTCGGACTGCAACCAGACCTCGATATCAGGACTTACGTGGTTGGCCACCAGCGTCGGGATGCCAATGCCAAGATTGACGTAAAAACCGTCTTGCAGTTCTTTGGCGGCACGCGCCGCCATTTGGTCTTGAGTCCAAGCCATGTTTATGCTCCAGCTTTCTCTGTGACAGTGCGCTTTTCAATGCGTTTTTCAGGGGTCGGGTTACACACGATACGGTGCACATAAATGCCAGGCAAATGCACCTGGTCGGGCTCCATTGCGCCGGTCTCCACCACCTCTTCAACTTCCACAATGCAGACCTTGCCGGCCATCGCCACAGCCGGGTTGAAATTACGCGCAGTCAGGCGAAACTGGAGGTTGCCCGACTGGTCGGCACGCCACGCCTTAACAAGCGATACATCGGGCACCAAGGCACGTTCCATGACGTAGGTTTCGCCGTCAAAATCACGCAGTTCCTTGCCGTCAGCCACCATGGTGCCCACACCGGTTTTGGTGAAAAACGCAGGTATGCCTGCACCGCCGGCACGCAGCTTTTCTGCCAACGTGCCTTGTGGCGTGAACTCCAACGCCAGTTCGCCGGCAAGATACTGACGCTCAAACTCCTTGTTTTCACCCACATAACTGGCAATCATTTTTTTGATCTGCCGGGTTTCGAGCAGCTTGCCCAAACCAAAGCCATCAACACCGGCGTTGTTTGAAATCACGGTCAGGTCTTGTACGCCGCTGTCCCGCAGCGCGTCAATCAGTGCCTCGGGAATGCCGCACAGGCCAAAGCCACCTACGGCCATCAATTGGCCGTCGCGCACCACCCCGTCAAGGGCCTGCGCTGCGGAGGAAAAAAGTTTCTTCACAAAAAATCTCCTTGTTATGTGCTTTGAAATAGCAATCCATTACCATACTACTTATTAGGTTACGTAGTATTTCGTAAAGGTTAGCCCTCATGAGCGTAGATGCCACAATCGACTTCCAGCTCGCATTTGATATGGCACCCGTGGGTCTGGTGTTGTCTCGAAACCGCTCTATTGTGGACTGCAACAAGCATTTATGCGAAATGTTTGGTGCCTCGCGCGAGCAGCTCGTAGGCCAGTCTTTTCTGGTGCTTTACCCCAGCGTTGACGAGTACGAGCGCATTGGCACGCGGATGTTGCCGGCCCTCAATACCAAGGGTCTGTATGCCGACAACCGCATCATGAAGCGGGTGGACGGACGTCAAAAAGGCGAGACTTTCTGGTGTCACGTGACCGGTCGGGCATTGAACCGGGAGGCACCGCACGAGGCGGGAATCTGGGCTTTCGAAGACTTAAGTGCGCGGCGCCCCGTCAAAGCCGAGCTGACGCCGCGCGAGCGCGAAGTGGCCGCCCATTTGATGGACGGTCTGACCTCCAAGGAAATCGGCCGTGCATTGCTCATCAGCCACCGCACGGTAGAAATTTACCGCGCCCGACTGATGCGCAAATACGAGGCATCGACGACCGCTGATCTGGTACACAAGCTGGTGACAGGCTGATTTCATTTCCAGTGGAAATGCGCGGCCTCCAGTTCAGGTTACGCAGCCAGCTGCTCCGGTAGAAAATCATACGTCGGGGGTATTTGGCGGGGACGGCGCACCAGCCTGCATGGCTGCATTTCAGCAAGGCCATTCGTTGCAAGCTCGAAACTGGATGGCTGCGCAAACATCTGTTGCAGGGTATCCCGCACTTTGGCCAGTCGTGGGTCGTGCGGCTGCGCATCGTCGGTTGTGTCGTTGACGCAAAAGAAGTCAATTTCACCAATTGAAGAAACCAGATCATCAAGCTGACTCGCCTTGTCAGCGTCGCCAGTGGACACGTACAGGTGCGAATAATCCCGGATTTTGGCCACCCCGTGCGCCAGCGCCCAGCGCAACACGAAGTCGGACACGATGGTAGGTTTGACCCAGGTGCGAAACACGGTGGACCGCACCTGTTGAAACATGTCTGCAGCGCTTTTCTCAAGCTCGAAAAGAACTGATTTGAGCATGGGCCTGGGCGCGTGTGCAAAGGTCCGAAAAGTGTGCCGGTAATGGCCCGCGATCTGGCGCTCAGGCAGGTTGCCCGCTGCCGGCTGTGAATGCAACGCTTTGATTTTTTCGCTCAGCCATTGGTTTGACAGCCTGCAGGCGTTTTCAAGCGAGGTGGCGTCTGGCCTGAGCGGCTCGTCTGTCACGGCTACGTCATCGGACCACGCCGCGTAAACACCGCCGCTCCAGAACCAGTCGTCAAGGTCGACCGGAGCGCCAAAAAACACATCATCATTGAGATAAAAATAACGCTCTGACAGCCCTGGTATGCGGTGAATATAGGACTCGATATTGCCCGAATCAAAGGTTGGCAGGGACTTTGCAGGGATCAACTCGCGGTGGTCGACCAGCGTGAGCCGCTCGGATGGTCGCAACCACGACGGTGCCTGGCCATCCGTGACGATGTAAATATGCCCGTGACCAGGGAAAAACCGTTCCAAAGCGCGCAGGCTGTAGCGCAATTCGTCGTTGTCACGAAACCGGCCTTCAACATTGCCATACAGCGCCATGGCATTGCGGGTGATGGCACAGAGTTTTTCAGCCGCACGATGGCGTTTGGCGCGCCAGCCGGGATCATTGCCATCTACCCAAAGGTAAACGATGTCGATGGGGTTGTCATTTTGCATGGTTCAAATAATGCTTCGGAGATGGCTTTTTGCGCTTTATAGCGCTACTGGATTTGGCAAAACTCAAATTTGGTAAAGCCTATGATGTTAGCCCGATTCCTTAAACCCGTGTGTGACAGCCTAATTCACAAGCATTTATGGAGCCTGACCGGATCAATCCACGTCCACCAGCGTTTTGAACATCACCAGCGCATCCACCAAGCCAAGGCGCTGATGCCTGAAGGCCTGCGCCAGCGTACCGACCACCGCAAAGCCCAGGTGCTGCCACAGGCGAACGGCGCGTTCATTGGTGGACACCACGAGATTGAACTGCATCGCCAGAAAACCCAGCGACACCGCCTCTGCCTGCGAATGCGTGCACATGGCAGACGCCACGCCCCGCCCTTGCGCAGCGGGCGACACCACATAGCCACAATTGCAGACATGCGCGCCCAGGCCGGGTTGGTTAGGCTTGATGAAGTAAGTGCCGAGCAGATGCCCCTGTAAGTCAACCGCCACATAGGTAGCGCTTGGCAACTCTACCCAGGCTTCGTGTATCTCTGCTTCGGTACTCTGGGGCGAATAGGCATAGGTATCGCCCGCGTCAAACGTGGCCTGCAACAAAGGCCAGACGGCGAGCCAGTCAGCATTTTCAAAACGGCGAACAAGGATCATGGGAAGTGGTTTAGTAGATTTGGCTTGCATCTCATTAGGCCATACACCGTGCGCTATTCTTTCAATAGCGCATGGCCCGCAAATTTTCTACCAGACAAGCCAAAAAGGGTCATTAAATCCTGTTTCCAACAAGCCTCAAGCCTTCTTTGCTGCGTCCACCACCTCGGCTGCGCTGCGGTAGGCTTCCACCGCTGAAGGTACGCCGCAGTAGATGCTGGCGTGCAGGAGTACTTCTAAACTTTCTTCAGGCGTGACACCATTGTTCAAGGCACCGCGCACATGGCCTTTGAGCTCATGCTGCTTGCCGAGTGCGGTCAGCATGGCCACCGTGATCAGACTGCGGGTTTTAAGATCCAGCCCTGGCCGCTGCCACACATCACCCCAGGCGTTTTTGGTGATGTAGTGATGCATGGGCAGCGTGAAAGGCGTTGCATTGCCAAGCGCATGGGCAACAAAATCTTCGCCCATGACTTGCTTGCGGGTGGCAAGGCCGGCATTAAAGTCCTTGTTTTCCTTGTTTGTTCCGTCGATCGAATCAGTCAAACAGTACCCCCAAAAAAGTTATCACGATAGTACAAAAAAAAAGCCCGCCCGGTCAAACCGGTGCGGGCATTTTTTTACTGACCCCTCTGTCCGGGGCGAGCAATCAATTCAACTTACCCCGCATGCCACAGCGCCAGGTTTGACAAGGCAGCCAGCAAACCCGCACCGCAAATTGCAGCGCCTACAGACGTTTTAAGGTATTTCATGCGTGTGCTCACAATCTCATCAGGCAAGGTCATAACGGTCAAGATTCATCACCTTGGTCCAGGCGGCCACGAAGTCATGCACAAACGATGCTTCCGAATCGTCACTTGCATAAACTTCCGCCAGCGCACGGAGCTGCGAGTTCGAACCAAAAACCAGGTCGGCCACCGTAGCTGTCCACTTGATGTCGCCAGACACCCTGTCGCGTCCTTCAAGCTCAACTTCCGAGCCTGCAACCTTCTGCCACTTGGTACTCATATCCAACAAGTTCTTGAAGAAGTCGTTGCTCAACGTTTCAGGATGCTTGGTGAAGACGCCATGCTGGGCCTGCCCGACATTGGCATTAAGGGCGCGCATACCGCCGATCAATACCGTCATCTCGGGCGCAGTCAGCTTCATCAGGTTTGCACGGTCGATCAGCAGCTCAGCCGCTGGCCTGGAATGGCCCGACTTGATGAAGTTGCGGAATCCGTCGGCAGAAGGCTCCAGCACCGCAAAGGAGGCGATGTCGGTCTGCTCTTGCGACGCATCGGTGCGACCTGGCGTGAACGGTACAGTGATGTTGTGACCGGCTTTCTTGGCCGCAGCTTCGATGGCTGCGCTGCCGCCCAAAACGATCAAGTCAGCAATAGAAACTTTCTTCTTGCCCGATTGCGCAGCATTAAATTCCTTC
>JANXTM010000329.1 GCA_025352405.1 Polaromonas sp. | reverse complement strand
CTCTGGTGACTGCACCGTGACCACCACGGTCTGGCTTTGGCCATCGCGGTCCCGGTTGCGGAGCCACCAGAGTGCGCCTTTTTTGACAGCACATTCGGCTTCCTTCAAAGCTAGAAGTTGTGCAATGGTTTGACCCAACGTCGGTTGGTGGCCGATCACGAGAATTGGTAACCTGCCTTGTGGCCATTGCACCAGCTCAAGCAACTGCGCCGATGTCGCGTCGGGTGCCAGTTCAGTTCTCACTTTGTACTTGCGCCCCAATGCGAGCGCGGTTTGCTCACAGCGGCGCGCCGGGCTGACCAAAATGCGCGTGCCTTCAGGCAACTGGCGGTCTAGCCAGATAGCCATGCGGGCAGCCTGCTTTTCTCCACGTTGCGTGAGCGAACGGTCAATATCCAGGCCGGCCTGGCCAGCAGGCGTATTGCCCGCCAACCAGTCTTCAGCTTCTGCGTGACGCCATAAAATCAGGTCCATGCCTATTTCCTGCGTTGACGCGGTGCCGAATAACGCGCCATCAATGCGGCCTGAGCGCCGTGGCTAACGGCTGGATCGCCGACGCGCGCGCGCGCATAGGTGCCATCGGCTTGCAGGTCCCACGCATCCAGCCCGTCGTGCAGATAGGCCACCAGACACTCGTCAATGATGCGCTGGCGAAGCGTCGGGTCTGTGACGGGCCAGGCGAGTTCGACCCTGCGCAACATGTTGCGGTTCATCCAGTCTGCGCTGGAAAGGTACAAATCTTCAATTTCTGCACTGCGGAAATAAAACACCCGTGAATGCTCCAGAAACCGGCCAATGACGGAGCGAACCCGAATATTGTCCGTGACACCGGGAACCTGCGCTGGCAGCATGCAGGCACCGCGCACGATCAAATCAATCTTGACACCGCACTGCCCGGCCCTGACCAATGCCACCATGAGGTCTTCGTCAGTCAGTGCATTCATTTTGGCCACAATTCGGGTGTCTTTACCCTGAAGCGCGGCTTGTCCCAGGGCATCTATTTTTTCGACCATCTTGCGCTGCAACTGAAATGGTGCCAGCAACAGGTGGTGCAACTTGGGCAGCCTGCTCTGGCTGGCCAGATGCACAAAAACGTTGTCAACGTCGGCTGTCAGAAAGGGCTCAGCCGTCAGGTAACTAACGTCGGTGTACAGCCGTGCAGTACGCGGGTTGTAGTTGCCAGTCGACAGATGCGCGTATCGCACCAGGCGGCGGCCTTCACGTCGGGTCACCAGCAGCATTTTGGCGTGCGTCTTCAGACCCACCACGCCGTACACCACTTGCGCCCCAATCGACTCCAGCATTTCAGCCCAGTTGATATTGGCTTCTTCATCAAAGCGCGCCTTGAGTTCAACCACCACAGTAACTTCTTTGCCACGCCGCACAGCCTCGCGCAGCAGCAGCATAAGCTCGGAGTCAGCACCTGTGCGGTAAATGGTCTGCTTGATGGCCAGCACCTGCGGATCATTGACAGCTTCACGCAGAAAAGCCAACACACCGTCGAAACTCTCAAACGGCTGGTGTATGGACACATCACCTTGTTTGAGTCGCTCGAAAAACGATTGTTCCGCCACCAACTGCGTCGGGTAACAGGCGGTGTAATTCGGGAACAGCAGCTTGGGGTCGTTGACCAGGTCGATCAATTGCGTCAGCCGCGCCAAATTGACGGGGCCATGCACGCGGTACAGCGCCAGCGCGGGCAAACTGAATTGTTTGAGCAAAAAACCAGACAAATACTCCGAGCAGCCTGCAGACACTTCCAACCGAACAGCCTGCCCGTAGTGGCGTTGCTCCAGCCCCTGCCGGAGAGCCGTACGCAGGTTCTGCACATCGTCTTCGTCTACCGCCAGATCGGAGTGGCGTGTGACCCGAAACTGCGAAAACTGCCCCATCACACGACCAGGAAAAAGCTCAGCCAAGTGCGCTCGTATCACGCTGGACAGTGAAACAAATAAGGTACCTTTGTTGACGCCCCGAGCCGGCATGTGAATAAAGCGCGGCAGCACACGCGGCACCTTGACGATGGCGATGTCGTTCTCGCGACCGAAAGCATCATGCCCGCTTAGGCGCACGATGAAGTTCAGTGACTTGTTAGCCACTTGTGGAAACGGGTGGGACGGATCCAGTCCCACAGGTATTAAAAGTGGCCTGACCTGGCGTTCAAAGTAAGCCTTGACCCAGCGCCGCTGCTCAGAATTGCGCTCACCGTGCGAGACGATACGAATGCCCTCCCGCGCGAACTCGGGAAGCAGGTCATCGTTGTACAGCGAATACTGGCGCGCCACAATGTCGTGCGCCGCAGCAGACAAATCCTTGAAAGACTCCGCTGTGTATAGGCCTTTATGATCGCCGGCAAGTTGAGCCGTCAAGTGCGGCGCGGCGCGTACTTCAAAAAACTCATCGAGGTTGGATGACACGATACACAAAAACCGCAACCGTTCCAGCAACGGCACTTCAGGACGTTTGACCCAATCAAGTACCCGCTCATTGAACGCCAGAATGCTGTGGTCCCGGTCCAGAAACTGGATCGGGACCACAGCAACAGGCGATAACCTGGGCGGTTGAAGAAGTGGCCTGGTAGTAGACGTAGAAGCAGGCGGTGAAGTGGACGAAAGTGGCGAAAAAGACCTGCGCAATTTGTTGCCTTTGTAATCAAAAGTTGAGATTAACGCAGTCTTTATTATTTACCCATTGGATGACAACTATGTGACAGTAATGTTTGCAGGCGTGACACTTTTCTTGCCTGCTTTTTCATCAATAGTGCAACGCACTGCAACCAGGTGGCCCTCAAACAACTGCGCCGCCTGCAGCCAGCTAAAGTCAAGGGCCCGTCGTCGCGCTTTGTGCCGCGGTATCGCCAGCGCACCCCAACAAGCCGTTTTTAAATCCTCGTGCATGACGCCGCCGTGGCAACTTCTGTCAGGCTTGCCCAGCACCTCAAGCGGCCCATCTACCGGGTAAGCCGCTACGGGCGTACCAGCGGCCATGGCCTCCAGCATCACCAAGCCGAACGTTTCAGACCGGCTTGGAAACACAAACACATCAGCAGTCGCATAGATTTTGGCCAGCTCGTCACGAGGAACCAGGCCAATCCAGCGCACTTGCGGGTAACGATCTTTTAAAGAGGCCTCCAGCGGGCCCACGCCGCACACCACTTTGGTACCGGGAATGTCCAGCTTCAAAAACGCATCTATGTTTTTTTCATAAGACACACGCCCCACAAACAGGGACACCGGTCGCGTCATCGTGCCCATTGGAGGATAAGGGCGCGGCTGCGGCTGAAAGGCAAACAGCTGCGCATCCACCCCGTGCGTCCAGCCGCACAATTTTTTAAAGCCGCGTTGCCTGAGCATCTCCAGCACGCCATTGGTGGGCACCATCACGCCAGAAGAAGGCTTGTGAAAATACTTGAACAGCGCATAACCCCAT
Source organism: Polaromonas sp. (assembly GCA_025352405.1). GTDB lineage: Bacteria > Pseudomonadota > Gammaproteobacteria > Burkholderiales > Burkholderiaceae_C > Polaromonas. The sequence continues at coordinate 20,932 of JANXTM010000329.1, read as the reverse complement.
GACAGCGGAATTTTGAGTGCCGCATGCAATATTTCAGGAAACTTGGTGTGAAACGCTGTGGTGAAGCTCAACTTGCGTTTTAAACAATAACTGCGGGCAGCCCAGCCCAGGGGGCCTTCCGTGGCCACATGAATCGCCTCAGGTTCAAACGCATCCAGGGTTTGCGTCAAAACCCGCTTGGGTCGCACGGCCAGGTCAATGCCCACATAGCCGGGGCATGGCCGGGTCTTGAACAGCCCGGGGTGAACCACTTCAACGCGGTGCCCCAGCAGTTCCAGCTCCCGCACCAGCTCGACCAGGGTGGTGACCACGCCGTTAACCTGCGGCTGCCAGGCGTCTGTAATCAACGCAATTTTCATGTGAGGCCTATGCTGCAACCGATGTATTACCTGCCACCGCGTGGCCTCGGCCCTGGGTTTCGTGGCTGGGCGCCCAATGCAACAGCTCCAGCGATCCATCAAAATTTTCGACCAGTGCGGTGCGGCTTTCAACCCAGTCACCGTCATTGCAATACAGCACACCGTTGATGTCGCGCATTTCGGCCCGGTGGATGTGTCCACACACCACGCCCTGGTGGCCGCGACGGCGTGCTTCGTTGGCTACAGCCACTTCAAAATCAGTCACGTAGTTCAGGGCACTTTTGACCTTATGCTTCAGGTAGCTTGAGAGCGACCAGTACGGCAGACCCATGCGCGCACGCAGGCTGTTGAGGTAGCCGTTGAGTTTGAGCGTGAATTCATAGAGGTTGTCACCCACGTAGGCCAGCCATTTGGCGCATTGCACCACGGCATCAAAGTAATCCCCATGAATGACCCACAGCTGCCGGCCATCGGCAGTGACGTGCACTGCCTCGTCAATGACTTCAATACCGCCAAACTGGTGGCCAATAAACTCACGCGCAAACTCATCGTGGTTACCCGGCACATACACCACGCGGCACCCCTTGCGAGCGCGCTTGAGCAGTTTTTGAACCACATCGTTATGCGCCTGTGGCCAGTACCATTTACGGCGCAGTTGCCAACCGTCCACAATGTCACCCACCAGGTACAGGTTGTCGCTGGGGTGGGCTTTTAAAAAATCCAGCAGGGCCGCGGCCTGACAGCCAGGGGTGCCCAGATGCAGGTCAGAAATGAAAATCGTGCGGTAGCGCTTGCGCAGCGATTCATCATCACCATCATGCGGCTCATCCGGCATGCCGCCAGCCGAGCCAAGTGATCCGAAAGAGGCACCCAGTGCGTCAAACACGTTTCGCATCACGCCTCCGTTGAACGGGCTGAAAAATGCTTGAGGTAACGCGGTGGCAAATCAGCAATGCGCATCATCATGGGCAGGTCTGCTGAGTTGAAGTCTGGGTCCCATGCCGGCGCACCCAGCACCTTGGCGCCCAGGCGCAGGTAACCCCTGATCAGTGCTGGTGGCTCGACATTGAGCGAGTCATCAAGCTGCTCGACTGGCAGGGCCAGGCGCGGTGTCACGCGGTACTCAATGGCTGCAAGATGCGTTTGACGTAACTGACGCCAGATGCTGGCGGCTGCATGGCCACTGGACACACCGTTGTGCTGCATCGGAATGCTGGCGCAGCCAATCATGGTGTCCAGCTGGTTGCGCGCCATGAACTCGGCCAGCGCACCCCACAGCGCCAGAATCACACCACCATGGCGATGGTCAGCATGCACGCAACTGCGGCCCAGCTCCACCATGCGCTCGCGCAGGCTGCGCAGGCGCGTCAGGTCAAACTCGGTGTCACTGTAGGTGCTGCCCACGCGCTTGGCTTGCGTCGGTGTGAGCACGCGGTAGGTGCCAATGACTTCCTGGCTGGCCTCGTCGCGCACCAGCAGGTGTTCGCAGTAGTCATCAAACAGATCAATATCGTGGCCGGGCAATGTGTTGGGCAGATTGGCACACATCTCGAGCGCAAAAACCTGGTACCTCAGGCGCTGCGCCTGCCGGACCTCGTCCTGATGCCTGGCCCAGCTGACCGATATTTTCCCCACGCCAGCCCTTTGAACAGCGGGTGCATCGACAGCATGACCGCTTTGACAAAGTGACCCCCGTGGCATCGCGACGGGCGACAATGCAAAGGTGGGGTTGGGCAGTTCTTTCATGGCTAACTCCTTGTTTTTGGGAATTTCAAAATTACGAAAATAATCAGGCTGTAAAAAAGCCCCGGTGGCGGGGCTGGAGGGGATTTGACGCTTAGTCACTGGCGGTCAGTAGAGCCGCTTCAAGTTGCCGCCCCGAGCACGTGGCCAAAACTGGCCGGGCCACTGAAAGGCCTTCCAGCCAGGGCCGCGTACCTGCCTTGAAGCGCAAACCACCGGGGCTGTTGGCCATGGCTTTGGCCGTGCAGCGCAAGATGCGCAGACATTGCTGGTTGAAGTCGTGCAGTCCAGCGCCCAGTGTGCGACTGGCGGCAGCCTCCTGATGGCCGGGCTCACAAAGCCAGTTTGATTGCAACGCCACTAGATGTCCCCTTGTGCTTTTCATAAAAGGATTTTGAAAGCTGGGGGTGACGCGTTCGTGTCAGTTTGGTGGCAGTTTTATGACAGTGCAAGCTGGTGCCTGATGCGTGGGATGCCCAAGCGTCGCGGCAGAGCGTCAATTTTCAAATGCTATTAATACCATAGCGCTTAGCCCCCGTATTTTATGCCACAGAGGCTCTTTTTATGCTGTAAATGGCGATTTTTCAGCGCTCAGACTCACTCCAGGACCTGCCCCAGCCGCTCCCAGCGCACGCCCTGGGCACTCGCCGAAAACCAGACTTGCCGGGCACGACCCAGAATGTCCTGCATCGGCACAGTGCCGAAGCTGCGCGAATCGGTGCTCATCAGGCGGTTATCACCCAGCACGAAGACCTGGCCATCGGGTACCGTGAGCTGGAGTTCTTTTTGCGGCGGGGTTGGGGTACAGTTAAGGGGTGGCGTGGTGGCCGCATGGCCCGCCGCTGACAGGGCGGCAGATGGCATACACTGCGGCTCTGCCCATTGCACTTGCCAATGCCGCTCGGCTATGGATTCCTGCACGGTGCCTGTGACTGAAACAACAGCGGTACTTTGCAGCGCCTGGCCATTGAGCCAAACCTGCCGGTCCTTGAGCTGGATGTGGTCACCAGGCAAACCAATAACGCGCTTGATGTAGCGCACACTGCGGTCATTGGGGTAGGCAAAAATGGCAATGTCACCACGGTGCACGCCTTGCTGGCAACCGGGGCAGTTGTAGCGTTTGTCCGCCCAGATCATGTCGCCCGCGCGCACGCCGGGCTCCATGCTGCCCGACGGGATTCTGAAAGGCTCCACCTGATGCTGCCGTACATACTGGGTAAGCAGCGGCAGCGCCAGCAAATCACACAACACAAAAACCAATGCATAGACGCCGCTCACCTGCCACGCCCGGCCGGTTGACGCAACGCTAGCGCGCGCACTGCGCCAGGCGTTACACGCCGCATAAACCCAGACGCTGATGGTCAGCACAAGGCCTAGCACCAGACAGGGCAACATCAGCTGGGCAGGCAGGTACAGCGCAACCAGCGCCACGCCTGGGACGCACAGCAACGCAAAACCGAGAAACAGCCAGATGGCACGGTTCAGGTCTCCGTTGTAGAGCTGCCCAAAGCCCGGCAGAACCAGCGATGCCAGCGCAGCAACCCACGGCTGGCGAGGCGTCAATGTGGGCACATCAGTGGACTCAGGGGCAGGCTCAAAGGCGGGCACGGCAGCAGGCAGGTTTTTTGCGGCGTACATGGTTGTTTCCTCTTCAATCAATTTAAATTCAGATCAGTTCATTTCAGTTCTGGGCGGCTCAGACGGCTGAAGACGCCAGCCACAAACCAAAAACAAAGCCTGCAAGCTGGCTCAAACCCAACACGCCACTGCCCAACAGGCCGGCTGCAGCAAGCAGCCAGCGCAAGCGTTGCCAAAAGGCGCGACGCGGTCTGGCTAAACCTGCAGGTTCAGCCTGCCATGGCAAACGCTGCATCACACGCTGAGTGAAGTCAGGCGGCGTTTGCAACCAGTCGCGCGCCAACAGTTCGTCAAGGGCATCACGGTGGTTTGGGGCATTGGCGTTGTCATGGCTGCGGCTATTCATGGCGGTTCTCCGGTTCAGAGGCAGATTGCAACAATTCGCGCAGCTTGTGTTTGGCGCGGTGCAAACGGGTTTTGATGGCCGCCACACTGTCAGCCTCAATACGGGCGACATCTGCCAGCCCGAGTTCATGCACATACACCAGCGCCAGCGCGCTTCGGTCAGCCATGGGTAACTGGCGCAGGGCCCATTGCAGGCGCGCATGTTGCTGGACGCTGTGCAGCGCCTGGGCCGGGCCAGGTTGCTCGCAGGCCAGGTCTGGCAAGTCGCCAGTGGTCAGCTCACGTTGCTGCGGCGCACTTTGCAGGACGTTGAAAGCCAGATTGCGGGCGATGGTGAACAGCCAGGTGTTGAACTGCGCACGGCTGGCGTCGAAGCTGGGCAGGTGCGTCTAGGCGCGCAAAAAAGTCTCTTGCGCCACGTCTTCTGCCTGCGCCTGCCCCATGCCCATGCGGCCCAAAAAGCCAAACAGCGGACGCTGGTAGGCATCAACCAGTTCAGCAAAGGCGCGCTGATCGCCAGAGGCAATGCGCTGCAAAAGAGGCTTAGTGCTCAAGTGCTGCTCCGCAGATCATTTTTCATGCTTGCCACCTTTCAGGTCCGGACTGGCCTGTCTGCTCCTTATACCGACAAGGAAAGAAAAGGTTACAGGGTGGCGCCGGTTTTAAAAGCTTTGGGAATTGGCAGTTGGGTGTGTTGACGCATTTCAGCATGCCCAGCATAAAAAAAACAGATCAAATCATGCTCTGCGGCAATTTATACGGACACCTTTAGCTATGCTTTTAATAGCAATTTAGTGCGCTGGTACACCCAGCCACTTCTGAAAAAACTGCGCCTGGCCCATCGCTGGGTCCAGCTGGTAGGCGGCAAAGCCTATGCGCTCGTAGAGTTTGATGGCGCTAGCGTTGCCTTGCAGCACTTCCAGCGTCAGCTTGCAGGCACCGCGACTGGCGGCAATTTGCTCTACCAGTGCCAGCATCTTTTCGCCCAGCCTTCTGCCGCGCTGGCTGGCGATGACCACAACATCGTGCACATTGACCAATGGCCTGCAGGCAAACGTTGAAAAGCCTTCTATGCAGTTGACCAGGCCCACCGGATCGGTACCGTCAAAAGCCAGCACGCTGAAAGCTTGTGGCCTTGCAGCCAGGGCACTGACCAGGCTGGTTTTGGTGAAGTCACTCAATGGCTCGCCGCCGCCTGAAATATCGCGCGCATAGTCGTCGAGCAGGCTGACCAGTGCTGCGGCGTGTTTCGGGTTGGCGTAGTCGGCCTGGATGATGGTGAGAGACACGGAGGTTGCGCCCGGGATTTTCATAAGGATTTAAAAAGTGGATTGGCGAGATTCTGTCGAAGCCTATACAAAGCTGCAACCCCAGGGAGTTTGGGAGCCGAGTGTATTGCGGGGCCAAAATACGAGGGTAGCGGAGGCCTTGGGCAAGCGACTTACGCCCCTTTCAACGACATGACATGGCATGGCATCATTGCCGACACGTCATTGCTGACCGAGGTTGCGGCTGGCCGGAGCTGAGGTCCTGACAAGGAAAACAGGTCCAACCAAACCCAACACAAAATTGGTATTCCCACCAACAAATGCGGGGCAATTTGCTATCGAATAAATAGCGCCTCGCAAAAATTCTGATCAGGCTCTGACAGTATTCGCAATACGCTCGGCACAGGCCCTAGCCTGCTGCGCATCACGCGCCTCCACCATCACACGGATAAGCGGCTCGGTGCCACTGGCGCGAATCAGCAGCCGGCCGTGGTCACCCAGCTCGGCCTCAACTGCCCGGGTTTCGGCAGCCAAGGCAGTGCTGGCGCGCCAATCCTGGCCGGGCTTGAGCCGCACATTGATCAGCGTTTGCGGAAACAGAACTACCTCGGACAGCAGCGCAGCAATTGTTTTACCGCTGCGTACGCAGGCCTGCAGCACCTGCAGCGCGCTGATCAGGCCGTCACCAGTGGTGTGTTTGTCCAGCGCCAGCAGATGGCCAGAACCCTCGCCACCCAAAAGCCAGCCGCGTTTTTCAAGCTCTTCAAGCACATAGCGGTCGCCCACCTTGGCACGCACAAATTCAACGCCCTTTTGCCGCAAGGCCAACTCGACCGCCATGTTGGTCATCAGCGTACCCACAGCGCCGGGTACGTGTTCACCTCGCTCCAGGCGCTCCTTGACCATCAGGAACAACACCTCGTCGCCATTGAACAAACGCCCCTTGGCATCTACCAGTTGCAGCCGATCGGCATCGCCATCCAGGGCTATACCGTAGTCCGCCCGATGGGCCTTGACAGCGGCAATGAGGGCCTCAGGGTGGGTGGCACCAACCTGGTCATTGATATTCATGCCATCAGGCTCGCAACCGATAGCAATCACTTCGGCCCCTAGCTCGTGAAACACCAGTGGCGCAATATGGTAGGCCGCACCATGGGCACCATCCACCACGATTCGGAGCTCTTTAAGGCTGAGGTCGGTGGCAAACGTGCTCTTGCAAAACTCGATGTAGCGACCGGCGGCGTCATCTAGTCGCCTGGCCTTGCCCAGACCGGCAGAGTCTGACCAGGTCGGGGGTTCGGCCAGCACGGCTTCCACGTCCAGCTCCCAAGCGTCGTCGAGTTTGGTACCCTGGGCGCTGAAAAACTTGATGCCGTTGTCTGCAAACGCGTTGTGACTGGCACTGATGACCACGCCCAGGCTGGCACGCTGCGCCCGGGTCAGGTAGGCCACGCCCGGTGTAGGCAACGGGCCCAGCAAAACCACATCCACCCCGGCGGATGTGAAACCAGCCGCCAACGCGCTTTCCAGCATGTAACCTGAAATTCGGGTGTCTTTGCCAATTAACACGGTGGGCTTGGCTTCCGTGCGTTTAAGCACCCGGCCCACCGCATGAGCGAGCCGAAGCGCAAAGTCGGGCGTGATGGGCGACTGACCTACCGTACCGCGAATACCGTCAGTACCAAAATATTGTCTCGACATGTTTATCCCTCTTGAGTATTTTTAGCGTGCTGACTTGGTTTGCAATTTGGGACGCAAAAGTAACAACACTTTACGATTTAAATGCGCACCACGACGTGTCCAATATACGTTACTTAAACTCCTGCGCTGGCAGCCGCCCATACCTTTAAAGCTTGAACCGTCTCACGTACGTCGTGCACGCGTACCACGCGAGCACCCCTGTCTACAGCCAGTAATGCAGCTGCCACGCTAGGCACCATACGGTCAGCAACATCCAGCTTGGCGACTGCAGCCAGAGCAGTACTGCTAACAGCAGCCAACGAAGATTTGCGCGACCAACCCGCCAGCAGTGGATAGCCTGCGGTGAGAAGCGCGCGCTGCTTGCGCAACAACAAAAAGTTTTGCTCAACTGTTTTACCAAATCCAATACCTGGATCCAGCACGATGCGCACACGGTTGACACCTGCAACCACCAAGGCTGTTGCCCGATGCTCCAAAAATGCGAGCACCTGGGTCACCACATCGCCGTGCATGGGTTCTACCTGCATGGTTTGAGGCTCGCGGTGCATGTGCATCAAGCACACGCCGCATGTCGGGTGCTGGGCAACGATTTCAAGCGCGCCCGGTTGTCGCAGTGCCCAGATGTCATTGATGATGTCCGCCCCCAAGTCAAGTACCGCTTGCATGACCTCAGGTTTGTAGGTGTCTACCGATACTGGAACCCCCAACTGGACAGCGTGTCGCACCACGGGCAGCACGCGAGCCAATTCCTCATCAAGCGGCAGAGGCAAAGCACCGGGGCGGGTTGATTCACCACCAATATCCAGGATATCGGCGCCATCTTTGAGTAGTTGCTCACAACGCTCAAAAACACGGGCCAGACCGCCGTCCTGCTGAGTGTATTTACCCCCATCCGAAAACGAGTCAGGCGTCACATTGACGATACCCATAACGCGCGGCCGGGCGAGATCAATCGGAAAACGGGCTGTTTGCCAGATCATTGAACATCCTTGAAAGATGGCAGCGAGAACCAGCACACCCCGGTCAGGCTGAGCCTGAAATGCGCCGTTTTAAGTTAAAACTTTTGTGGTGTGCGTCGCCCGACAAGCTCAAAACCATGTCTTAAATTAAACCAATAAGTTAATTATCAGCTCAAGAAATTTCGATGAGCACCAACTCCATTATCGACCTGTTGAGTTCAACCTTTGCCGCTTTGACTGACCCCACGAGGTACGCACCGCTGGCTGCTGGCGAAGCGTCGATCAATGAACTGGCGGCACCGTTCGACATGCGCTTACCAGCGCTGCCCGAGCATAACAAGGTGCTGGAAATGGCGGGATGCATCACTAAAACTCGTGATGCGCAGCGGCGGCAATGCAGCAGTGATGGTGCCTCGCTTCAACCAGGCGATGAATTGAATTGGTCATTACCAAAATTTTTAGGAAAACCGATTGGACCCGCTAGACCGGCTGACACTTATTTACACATCCTGCAGCAATGAACTACAACAATCACACCTAGCGTTCCTAGCAATCTTCAACAAGGAAAATAAAAATGAAAGCCATTTACCAACCCGATGCACTATTGGACCTAAGCTTTACCCGCATCGTTGATGTGCCCAGAAGCCTAGTTTGGCGCGCCTGGAAAGAGCCGGATCTGCTCATGCGATGGTTTTGCCCGCTGCCGTGGAAGACGATTGATTGCGAGATGGATCTGCAACCCGGTGGCATGTTTCGCACCACCATGCAATCGCCAGAAGGCAAGGAATTTCCCAACTCAGGCTGCAACCTGCAAGTGATCCACACCGATGAATCCGGCAGCAAGCGACACGCCACCATGAGGTTTGAGCAAAGATGGGGTATCGCGCTCGAGCAGCTGCTAGGTATGGTCAGAAAGGGGATATGAGTGTCTTTACACTTCCAGCATATTGCCAAAGCAAACCTACGAGGTAATCCAACGTAAACGGTGATTCCAGTTTATTTTTCGACCGAAACCTGCAGATAAGCATGAAAAAACCCAGGACTTGCCCGGGTTTTTTGATTTTGAGACTTGCGACTCGCGGTATCAGGCAGCGTTTGGTGCAGGGTCGACTGTAACCGAAGGGGTTCCACCGGTCGGGCCACCCGAACCGCCCACTGAAGGGTTGCGCGGCGTCCAATCTTTCGGTGGACGTGGCTCCTTGCCGGCGATAATGTCATCTAGCTGATCGCCGTCAATGGTTTCCCACTCCAGGAGGGCCTTGGCCATAGCGTGCATTTTGTCTTTGTTGTCTTCAATCAGCGTGCGCGCAACCTTGTACTGCTGGTCAATAATTCGACGCACTTCTCCATCAACTTTTTGAAGTGTGGCTTCGCTCATATTATTGGTTTTGGTAACTGAACGACCCAAAAATACTTCGCCTTCATTTTCAGCGTACACCATGGGGCCAAGAGCCTCCGTCATGCCGTAACGCGTCACCATGTCTCTCGCCAGGCCGGTGGCACGCTCAAAGTCGTTGCTGGCCCCAGTAGTCATCTGGTTCATAAAAACTTCTTCAGCGATCCGGCCGCCGAACAGCATGCTGATCTGGCTGAGCATGAACTCCCGGTCATAGCTGTAGCGATCGGCAGCAGGCAGACTCATGGTCACGCCCAAGGCACGGCCACGCGGAATAATAGTGACCTTATGTACCGGGTCGCACTTCGGCAGCATTTTTCCGAGCAACGCATGACCAGACTCGTGGTACGCCGTATTGCGGCGCTCTTCTTCTGGCATGACCATGCTTTTTCGCTCAGGGCCCATCAGAATTTTATCTTTGGCTTTTTCAAAGTCCTGCATTTCAACCGTGCGGGCACTGCGACGAGCGGCCATCAAGGCGGCTTCGTTACACAGATTGGCCAAGTCGGCGCCCGACATGCCGGGCGTGCCGCGAGCTATTACGTTGGGACTGACGTCTTGTCCCAAGGGTACCTTGCGCATGTGCACGTTCAAAATTTGCTCACGGCCGCGAATATCCGGCAACGTGACGTACACCTGCCGATCAAAACGGCCAGGGCGCAACAAAGCTGCATCCAAAATATCGGGCCGGTTGGTAGCTGCGACCACAATCACGCCGACGTTAGTTTCAAAGCCGTCCATCTCCACCAACATTTGGTTCAGCGTTTGTTCGCGTTCATCATTGCCGCCGCCCAGGCCCGCGCCACGCTGACGGCCTACCGCATCGATCTCATCAATAAAGATAATGCACGGCGCATTTTTCTTGGCGTTGTCAAACATATCGCGTACGCGGGACGCACCCACACCGACAAACATTTCGACAAAATCAGAACCTGAAATCGAGAAAAAAGGAACTTTAGCTTCGCCGGCTATGCTTTTTGCCAGCAGAGTTTTGCCGGTGCCAGGGGGGCCGACCAGGAGCAGGCCGCGTGGAATACGTCCACCTAATTTTTGGAATTTGGAAGGATCTTTGAGGAAATCCACTACTTCCTTGACCTCTTCCTTGGCCTCATCGCAACCCGCCACATCAGCGAATGTGACGGGATTGGTGGACTCATCGAGTAAGCGTGCTTTGGACTTGCCGAAACTAAACGCCCCGCCCTTGCCGCCACCCTGCATTTGTCGCATGAAATATACCCAAACGCCGATCAGCAAGAGCATGGGGCCCCAACTGACTAGCAAAGTCATGAGCAACGAGCTCTCTTCTCTAGCCTTGACATCAAACTTCACGTCGTTAGCGATTAAGTCGCCAACGAGACCGCGGTCAAGATAAGTGGCTGTGGTGCGAACCTTGCGGTCATCCGTGGTGGTGGCTGAAATTTCGGTGCCGCCCTGACCTTCTGCAATGGTTGCGGTTTTGATTCGCTTGCCGCGAACCTCTTCAAGAAAATCCGAATAGCCGAGGTAATTGGCGCCTGCGCCACTACGGGTATCAAATTGTTTGAATACAGTAAACAGCACCATGGCGATCACCAGCCAAATTGCAATTTTTGAAAACCACTGATTGTTCAAGGAGGACTCCGATTAAAAAACCCAAATTCACTGACGGCGTTACTGGGAAAGCAGTTGTGTCTGATTTTATGCCTTTCAAGAGCTAAAACCGTATAAACCGTAGCCTACACCCCTTGGTTTAAAGCGGGTTTATGTGATTTTTCACATTTTAGGAGACACCGGGCATTGCGGCATCTGGCATTTTGAGACCCAACCCCACCAAAAAAGTTTCAGATGAACCCGGCCGTGAAGCCTTGGGTTTGAAGCGTTTAACCGTACGAAACGTGTCCTTGAACAACTTCACCATCGGGTCATAAGCGCCCCCGTGGAACAGTTTGACAACCAGCGCGCCCTCTTGAGTCAGGTGGTGCACAGAAAACTCCACCGCCAGCTCCACCAGGTCAGCAATGCGCGCCGCATCCGCTGATTCAATGCCGGACAGATTCGGGGCCATGTCCGAGATCACCACATCAACCTTCCTTGATACACCGCCCGCTGACAAAGTCTGCTCCAGAATATGCAACACTTCAACCTCTCTGAAGTCGCCTTGAATAAATATTACCCCTTCGATCGGATCCATGGGCAGCAGATCCAATGCCACAATCTGACCATTAAGTTCGCCCGCAGCTGCACCGCCAGGTGACAGCTTGCGCCTGACGTACTGGCTCCAGGCGCCGGGCGTGCTGCCCAGGTCAACGACAAAACTACCAGGGCGGATAAGCCCGAGGTTCTCATCAATTTCCTTAAGTTTGTAAGCCGCTCGCGCCCTGTAACCCTCTCTTTTCGCGAGTTTAACGTAGGGGTCATTGATGTGGTCGTGCAACCACGCTTTGTTGACCTTGCTGCCCTTGGCATCTGTTTTTCTGGCTACTTTGGTACCCGCAGCGGTACTCGGCTTGGTATTTGCTTTCATGTCCCCGATTGTCGCCTCATCAAAATGCCCCAAGGTCACCGATAATCAATAGATGGCTCAAATACTACTTACTCCTGCCCAGCGCAAAGACCAACGCGCCGAGGCGCACCACCTGAACGCCGTCGTCATGATTGGCTCAGACGGCCTGACAGCCGCTGTAAAAAAAGAAACTGACGCTGCGCTCAACGCGCACGGCCTCATCAAGGTCAGGGTGCAATCTGACGATCGTGCCGGTCGAGAGGCCATTTTCCAGATACTGGCAAATGAACTCAACGCCGCACCGATCCAGCATATCGGCAAGCTGCTGGTACTCTGGCGGCCTCTGCCAGAAAAAGAAAAGAAAGTCAGCGAAGACCGCATGCCCGGCCCGCGCGATGTCAAAGTACTTAAAAACAGTTCACGCTACGGTCAACGGCCAGAAGTCAAAGTGCTGCGCGTGCTGGGCAACCAGCGCCTGACGCCAGGCGGTACCGTCAAGCGTGCGAAAAAACCCCAGTTGAGAAGCGCCAAGAAAAGATCACAAGACTGAACCTCTTTAGATTCGGCCCTACCGCCCACAGCTATTTGCAATGACTATATCGAACCCACTCCTCGACTTTTCTGACCTTCCGCTGTTTGACCGTATTCGGCCAAATGATGTCAGCCCCGCAATGGATGCGCTGCTGTCTGAAGTCAATATGGCGCTTGAAGCAGTCACATCCCCGGCTTTTCCAGCCGAGTGGAATGCCATCGCAAGCACGCTGGATGTTGCTACTGAAAAACTGAGCCGGGCGTGGGGGGCAGTGAGCCATCTCAACAGCGTGGCTGACACACCGGAACTGCGGGCTGCTTATAACGCAGTCTTGCCCAAAGTGATTGAGTTCTGGACCCGCCTGGGAGCAGACGAGAGGCTTTACGCCAAGTACAAAGCGATCGACGCGGCTCATCTGAATACTGAGCAGCGTCAGGCGCACAAAAATGCTGTTCGTAATTTTGTGCTGTCAGGCGCTGAACTGACCGGAGCAGCCAAAGAGCGCTTTACAAAAATTCAGGAGCGACAAGCCGAACTGAGCCAGAAGTTCAGTGAAAACGCACTGGATGCAACAGATGGGTTTGCCCATTACGCCAAAGAAGGCGAGTTGTCTGGCATGCCTGCTGATGCTGTGCAGACAGCCAGGGAAGAAGCTGCGTTTGAGGAAAAAGAGGGCTACAAACTAACGCTGAAAATGCCGAGTTATTTACCTGTTATGCAATTTGCCGATAGCAGTGCAGTACGGGAAATTCTTTACAGGGCTTACAGCACCCGGGCCAGCGACCAGGCACCTGCAGAGTTTAGCCAGTTTGACAACAGCTCAGTCATCCGAGAAATTTTGGCATTGCGCCTTGAAGAGGCCCAGCTATTGGGTTACCGAAACTACGGCGAGGTGTCGGTCGTAGCAAAAATGGCGAAATCGCCTGAAGAGGTTGTGATATTTTTACGTGAACTGGCGCACCGAGCCCGTCCGTATGCAGAAAAAGACGTCGCAGACCTGCATGCCTTCGCTGCACAGCACATGGCGCTTCAAGACCCCCAGCCCTGGGACTACGCGTACATTGCTGAAAAGCTAAAAGAGGCTCGCTATTCGTTTAGCGAACAGGAAGTCAAACAGTACTTCACGGCACCCAAAGTGCTGGCAGGCCTGTTCAAAATCATCGAGACACTGTTCGAAGTTAATATCCGCAACGATACAGCGCCCGTTTGGAAGTCAGGTGTAGAGTTCTTTCGCATTGAGCGTGCTGGGCAACTGGTTGGGCAGTTCTATCTTGATCAGCCCGCGCGAACCGGCAAACGCGGCGGTGCATGGATGGACGATGTGCGCGCCCGCTGGCTTCGCCCTGACACCGGAAAACTTCAAACGCCGGTGGCGCATCTTGTGTGCAACTTTGCCGACGGTGTGGGCGGCAAACCTGCGCTTCTTAGTCATGATGACGTCACCACCTTATTCCATGAATTTGGCCATGGCCTGCACCACCTCATGAGCCAGATCAACGAGCGCGATGTCGCTGGCATCAGTGGTGTGGAGTGGGATGCGGTAGAGTTACCGAGCCAATTCATGGAAAATTTTTGCTGGGAATGGGACGTACTTAAACATATGACTGCTCACGTTGACACCGGTGAGCCCCTTCCTAGAGAACTGTTTGACAAAATGCTGGCGGGCAAAAATTTCCAGAGCGGCATGCAGACATTACGTCAAGTCGAGCTCTCGCTATTCGACATGCTGCTGCACACCTCTTACAACGCTACGGCTGACGTCATGGCGCTTCTCAATGAAGTGCGCAACGAAATAGCCGTGATCAAGGCTCCCGCCTACAGTCGTACTGCACACACCTTCAGCCACATCTTTTCGGGCGGTTACGCGGCTGGATATTACAGTTACAAATGGGCGGAAGTTCTATCTGCCGATGCGTATGCCGCTTTTGAAGAAGCGGCCCATACAGCAGCAAGCGACAGTACCGTGTCGGTTGCGACGGGCAGAAAATACCGTAACACTATTTTGGAGGTCGGCGGGAGTCGTCCCGCCATGGAGTCGTTCAAGGCCTTTAGGGGACGGGAGCCATCCATAGACGCGCTGATGCGACACCAGGGCATGGCGCAATAAAAACGACAATCCGGGCCGATCTGACCGCCGTTTCCTACACAGTATGAATGCAAGGCACACGGCGTGCGTCTGCTTCTTAACGACTGGTCGTCAGAATACGGCCGGCTTATGCGGGGAAAATGGCCCACCTTGTCCTGTGAACATTGGTGCAATTGGCAGGTCACAACGCCCTGATTTAGCAACCTCAGGTTCGAATTTCCGAACACTTCCCCCCAAAAATGTTGCTTCTATGCGACGCAATATGTAAATGTTATGGATATTTTTGACAGGCTGAACTCAAGTCGATTTGCGTCCGAAAAATATTAGGAAAGTTAGGCAGTATCAATGCGAATTATTTAAAAATCGCCGCGTCAACAACAGGCGACTACGTGCTAAACAATGGCCAATAAAACAAATCTTCGGTTGTAAAAAAATTGATACTGAGCAATAGTGGACAAATTTGCAACTGAACTTTTACAACAGTCATGAAACAGATTGTAAAATTAAAGTTGTAACGCTAGTCAAATGATTAGCTCTGTCAAATTTGTACAGTTTTGTGGAGGTTCAAACCATAAACCATGGATTTTCAGTGAATTCTGTAATCGATAGCTGGTTAAACAGCATTTTCATCACTGGTGAGTGTGAATTTAGATGTATCACTGACCACGCTGATAAATTAAGATTTTGAGCTGCTGACTTTGAAGCTGGGTCAGAAGTACACGGGCCGTGTTCGTAAACCCTTTGCATGGCTTTGTGCGCATACAAATGACGCACATTGGCATTATTGGAGCACTTGTTTTGAATAACTCATTAATTTCTCCGTCAATACCTCCCGCTGTAAGCATCGGCATACAGGGTCTGCCAAATTTGACAGCCGAAATGATCAGCGGCGGTCTGTACGTTCTTATCGCTGAATTGCCTTCGGCAAGATTTCCACTGCTGGCTGGTGGACTTGGAAGCGCACTTAAGGCGCACCAAATATGCAACGTCATCATTCCCACCAATCCGGAGTTATTTATCCGCAGAGTGGAGTCATTCGACTGTTTTAATGCGCCTGAATTGATAGACACAAATCAGCTCAATTTTTTTGTGATGCAAGATGAATTTCCCAAGAAAATTTTCCGTTTTGGGGCCGACAGCTTTGTTAAGGAACTGGAGCAATTTGAAATTCCAGAAAACAGTTATCTACTGTTTGACCAAGCCGATGAGTTGCTTAGCCTGCACGATATTTCTTTGGCTCTCGATCAAATTGATATTCTCAGAAAATGGTTCGAGCAGCGCAAGGTAACTGCTCTGCTCGTCTTTTCTCGATCCACCGCAGAACATACCGGCACTATCAACGCCCTAATGGACCATTTGACTGGAATCGCACGTTTGAGTGGAGATAGGGACGGCTTGGAAATTACATTCGACTATTGGCAGTCGCCAGAAGGCACCATTACAGCCAAGAATTATCCGCTTCTAACATTGGATTCCGGACTTTATGAGGCCACGAACCGAGTCGTATCACCCAAACAGGTAGTTGAGGAGGAAAAATATGACCGCAGAGCGGTAGTCGAAGATGCCGAACCACGTTACTTTTATATGGATCCGGATCTGGACAGCCTGACCGAACAATTGCCTGGAGCGTGGCAGCGAGTAGACACGCCAATAGGGATGATGCACGCAACCCGCAATACCCGTTTGGCCACATGCATTTTGCGTTTCGATGGTGACTCTAATCTGCAGCAGCTGGCGGAAACGGTACACACGCTTCGGGTCAGCTTAGGACGTCACGCCCGAATCGTTGTCCAGGAAAAAGATGCGTCCCTGGGCCATCAAAGCGAAGCACTGTTACTGCGTCTGGGCATTAATTTGGTGATTCACAGGGACGTGCCGACGACCCGACTGCCAGCTCTTCTGGAGTCACTTAACGGGCAGGTTTTTAAACGAGATATCGAAACCAACTTTGAAGCTGCGGTTGAAAGCGCGTTTCCACCAAAACAGCCCCGTTACCTTCCAGCATTGGCGTTCGCGCGTGAAATCAATGTCGCCCTTGATCGGGCAGAAGCGTTCGGTGTGCCCTGTGCAATGGTCACAGGCAAGCCAATGCCTGGCATAACTGTGGTCGATATTTTGACAAATAACGTGCTGACCCGACCGGGCGACATGATGTCTTCAGATGGTAAGTCTTGCTATATTTTCCTGAATGCATGTCCGCAATCCGAGATATTGGTGACGCTGGAGCAGATCCTCGGTATGGCTGTAGATGCAGCATTTGACGACCCGAAGCTATTTATACAACGCGAAGAAATTCAACCCGAGTTGGAGGCCTTGTTGCGCGCGGCTGAACGCGACGACCCTCCCGACGCTTCGTCAAAGACTAGTGCACCTCGAACGCAAGAATATGTTCCCCAAGGTATTTCGCCAAAAAATTTGCTTTTTGCATCCATAGGAAATTCTGCAAAAAATACTGTGGTCGCTGCACTGGCGCCCTCGCCTACCATCACTTCGTTCGGCAGACCACCACTCTCCGCGCAGTTCAAGGCAAAACAGAGGCCTCTCGCTTCCACTGCTTCGGCGGTTGCGCCCACAACGACCGCGCCGGTCGCACAAGCGGCAAGCTTGAATCGGTTGTCAGATGTGTCCTCCGAAGAGCCACTGTTCAATTACGACAGTGCCAGCAATGCAGCCGCTTTTGGTAAAAAAGAAGCGCCACGTGCGACCCGCAGTGTCTCAAAAAAGCATGTTGCCAAACTTGTCAGTTTTTAGGCTATTGCCTTGTAAACCGGAGGTCGGCGGAATGTATTGAGATAAATTGCTTTACTGAGCGGTTGTTCTCCGCAGTGAAACGTTGCACTTGACAGAGACTATGCAACAATTAAGTTCACTTTAAAACTATGATGGGTTACAAATCCAGACAGATTTGAGGCCCCGCGATCAATCGAATTTTCTACCAACAACTGTTTTCCGACCAAAATGACAATGATGCAAAATCCGATGACGCATCGCACCCCATTGGCACGCCCCGTCAAATCAACGGGATGGCGCATCGCTTCGCTTGTCGTGTGTATGGGTCTGCCCCTGGCCTGCTGGGCTCAAACCGGGGAGCTATCGCTTAGTCCAAACGTCGACCGTAAAAGTACCGCAACGCCTCCTGGCGGCTACATACCACTCGAACCTTTTAAATATATTCCCCCGACAGGGACAAATAAGAACCAGCCAGCTTCAGAGGCCTTAAAAAGGAGCCCGGAGCAGCAACGCATTCTGGATTTCAACACCGCCGGGAATTATCAGGCGGCAGGTACTGAAGGACTAGCGCTGATGTCCAAAGAAAAATTGGATGACGAGCTGCAGCTGATAGTGGCCAACAGCCTGGCCTGGACGGGTCGCGTCAAAGAAGCCATTCCCACATACCAGGGTCTGGCGAAAGGCAAGTTTGCCAATGAAGCCAACGTCGGTCTGGCCAACGTTTTCCGGTGGAACGGACGCGACGACCAAGCCGCGCCGTTGTACCGCGCTGTACTTGCAGCCGACCCGGAAAACAAGGACGCAGTGGAGGGATTAGCGCTGGCCAGCCGCGAGTTGAGGCCCCGTACGACTGTAAGTTTTGGTGGCTCCAGTGACTCTTCGGACATACAACGACGGGTTGCAACCGTCAACCATCGCTGGCGTGACAGCACTGGCTCCAATATCATGGAGGTAGAAACCAGCGCAGTGCGGGATGCTTTGCCGACTTTTCAGGCCAACCAACAGGATGTAACTTTTCGTTACCAGTCACTGGATCTGGCACTCAAGCCCAGTCTTGAAATCAGCTCGGCAACCAAAACCAGCGGTGGCGTGTACGGCAGCGGCCGAATCAGCCTTTTCGATGACCAACTGTCATTACAGGCGGGCCGCGTCAACTGGGGCCGTATTGCAACCAATCCGAATGGACTTGCTGCCAATTTGTCGGCCTGGCAGGCTGGTCTGATATGGAATCAAAACCTTTCATTTGGCAGGCTGCTAGCGCGCGCCAACTACTACGACATCTCGGATGGCAACAGGATTGTCACAAGCAGTGTGAACTTGACCTCATCATGGCGACCACTTGGTAGCCACTTCAAGCCTTTTATAGGAGTTGAAACCCGGGATGCCAAGTTTAATTCGTCGAACTATTGGTCGCCAGCGC
Organism: Polaromonas sp.; assembly: GCA_025352405.1. GTDB lineage: Bacteria > Pseudomonadota > Gammaproteobacteria > Burkholderiales > Burkholderiaceae_C > Polaromonas. The sequence continues at coordinate 2,273 of JANXTM010000329.1, read as the reverse complement.
AAGGGTACGGAACGGCTTACGCTGGCGTTCTGGCTGAATGGGATGGCCCGGACTGGAACTTTTACACGTCAGCTCAGGCTGGTGCTCCACTTTACGGCGATGCAGGAAATAGCTGGAATGTGTTGGTTGGTGGTAAGCGTTGGGTAACTTCTGACATGTCGGTCGGATTCACTGCCGGCATGTTGTCAAGCAAACGCGACAATTCTGGGTACCGGGCCAAGTCTGCCACTGTGAGTGTGGAAAAGCTTTGGAACTAAAGAGGGTCTCTCGTTATGTCTGGGGCTTTGGTGCTGCTTTATTTGTCCTTGCAGCGCTGGGTTTCAGCTTTAACTCAGTCCGTAACGCCAAAGGTTCATTCGCTCTCCTGATGGAGAGTTATCTGCTCTCTGCCATTTCGATATACCTGCTGATTTTTCTGGTTCTACTGGTAACGCGTTACTCCGCGATGATTCTTTACTCCTTCATGGATCACCTTGAGGGTTTATATAAAAAAGACGATTCCTCAGCTCACCAAGAGCGCGACGACAGCTCATTGCCATTGATCTCGCTTGTCGTGCCTGCGTACAACGAGGGAATTGTTATCCAGGCAGCCATCCGGTCTCTGCTGCTGCTCGATTATCCAAATTATGAAATCATCGTGATTGACGATGGTTCAACCGACGATACCTACGAAAAAGCGCTGGAAGTTTCCCGGGAACACCACGCTATCCCGATTCGAGTCATTACAAAACGCAATGGTGGCAAAGCCGAAGCTCTGAATACGGGCATGACGGCGGCACGCGGCGAATTCATTCTCAACATGGATGGTGACTCCAAGCTTTCGAGCAACACCTTGCGGGCTTGCATTCGTCACTTTGACAATCCAAAAATAGGTGCGGTGGCTGGTAACGTCAAGGTGATCAACCGCGAGAATATCTGGACCAATATCCAGGCGCTGGAATACGTGGAAGGCTTGGCTATGGCACGCAAAGCGCAAAGTTTCATGCGCATTGTCAATATCATTCCCGGGCCGCTTGGTATGTTTCGCAAAACAGTGTTGCAGCAGGTGGGCGGCTACGACCGCGACACGTTTGCCGAAGATTGCGATCTCACACTGAAAATGCTGATGCGAGGCTGGCAAATTGCTTATGAGCCCACCGCGATTGCCTGGGTTGAGACACCGAGCCGTTTGCTAGACCTTTTAAAGCAGCGCTATCGCTGGACGCGCGGTATTCTTCAGGCTACAAGCAAGCACAGCGCGTCCCTCTGGCAGCCACGCAAGGCTGGTATCAATTGCTTTATTCTCTGGTACATGCTGTTTGAAGGCATCATGTGGCCTTTTTCCAGTTTACTTGGCAATATTTTCTTCGCCTATGTGGGTATTCAGTATGGTCTGTCCACCCTTCTATTTTATTGGTGGCTACAGCTCTTAATGCTTGACGTGATCGCTGCGGCCTACTGCGTTGTAATCGAGGAAGAAGCACCATCCCTGATTCTTTATGCTGTCCTGTTTAGACTTTTTTACATCAATATTATTGATGTTTCGAAAGTTTTTGCCACTATCGAAGAATGGCGCGGGCACAGTATGACCTGGGGCAAACTGGACCGAGAAGGAAAACTCTGATATGGATCTCATCTCAATACTGGCTACCGTCATTCTGGCGACGACCATAGGTACCCTGATCGTGGGTGTTGGAGCCTATGCGGCTTTCAAACTACGCGACAACCGAAAGCCAAAAACCAAAAAAGCTAGTGACTTGGCAGCTGGCAATGCCACCAAAGAGCCTATATTTCTCAAGCGTTACGTCCCAGAAGCGGCAGAAAAACCGGCGCCCGAATGACGATTCGGGTGCCGTCTGGTCCTGCAAAATAATCAAGTAGTTCACCGTCATGGCCATCATTAATACAGACGACTTCAACAACCGGCCATTTTTTCAGCGGCTTGGTTTTTACATTCCTTTCATGATCATCGTCGGGCTGCTTGTGCCTGCATTGGTTTATTTGGCAGTTATGAAGGCAATGGGCTGGCAAATCTCAAGTCTGGATACAAATGGCGTACTCACATACGCAGCACCGACACGGGAGAACGTCACACTTTATGCGTCCTCCAACACCGAGACCTACTTTAAGGGGATCGGTGGAAATTACGAAATATTGCTAGTGCCGTGGCGTAATTATTTTTTAAATCGCAAGGCTGACTTTAAGGAAATCAAGACAGTCACAGAGCTGGGCAAGCAGAAGGCCGGCGTATTGATTCTGCCCTCGGCTTTGTCACTCAGTGCTGAAGAGCGTAC
>JANXTM010000327.1 GCA_025352405.1 Polaromonas sp. | reverse complement strand
GCGCGGCCTGCATGGCTTGCATGCCGTTGCGCGACAGGTTGAGCAACACCTGCTCGACCATGGTGCGGTCACACATTACAGGCGCGCAGGCCGCATCGATTTCAATCACCACCGTGACGATGAGTTTGCGGGCTTGCAGGCTGACCAGCGGCATGACGGCGTCCAGCAGGGCTTTGGGGTCTACCGCCTCGCGTGCCTGGTCACGGCGGCGCACAAAGTCATGCACACTCTTGATGACCTTGCCAGCGCGCTCGGCCTGCTCGGCAATGCGGCGCATGGCGACCTGCAAGTCGCTGGACAAATCGGCTGCGGGCTCGCTGGCTGCTGGCCGCTCGGGCGCTTCAGCCTGCGCGTGGCTGCCACCGACACCCACGCCGTTACCGCCAGACTGGTACTGCAGCAAATTGAGCGAGCCCGTGGCGTAGCTTGAAATCGCGGCCAGGGGCTGGTTCAGCTCGTGGCTGAGCAGCGACGCCATCTCGCCAATCATGGCCAGCCGGGCGGTCGCTTGCAGGCGGTCCTGGCTGGCACGCGACAGCTCTTCAATGCGGCGCTGTTCACTGACATCCAGAATGGCGCTCATCCAGCCAGTGTGCTTGCCCACAGCGTTGATCAGCGGTGCTTCCATGATCAGCACCGGAAAACGCGTGCCGTCTGGCCGCATGAAAACTGACTCATGGCCTTCCCTCGGCACCTTGTTGCCGGCCAGCCTGACCATCTGCCGCTGCTGGTAGACGTCCGCCAGATCAGGCGGCCAGTAAGGCGAGGGAAAGCTGTGGTTAAGCAGCTCCTTGGCCGGAATACCCACCATATGGCAAAAAGCCGGATTGACGTAGGTGATGCGCCCGGACAGGTCACGCGCGCGCAAGCCTGTCAGCACGGAGTCTTCCATGGCCTTGCGAAAGGCCAGCGCTTCGCCGAGGTCGTGCTCAACCCGCAAGCGCCTGCGCATGTCGCGCGCCAGCAAAAACAGCACCGCCATCAGCGCCAGCGACATGGCGGTGACCAGCGCTGTCAGGACATTGGGGAACAGCGACGGCAGGCCAAGGCGGTTCTCCAGTCGCAGTACCAGAGTGTTGCCGGTCAGGTCAAGCAACTGCTGCGCGACATAAATCCGGTTGCCGCGTGACGGTGTGCCGTGCAGTGCCAGGCGGGTGCCGTCGGCCTCGGTAAAAGCCACGCTTTGCCCCCGGGCCAACTGTTTGCCCACCAGCTCGGCCAGCACATCCTGTAGCGAATAGGAAGCAACGGTATAACCGACTAGGCGGCCGCCCGTCGTGATGGGCATGCACATGTCCAGCATTTCAAAACCCAGTCCATCGGCTTGCGGCACAAAGTAGCTGCTTGAGTAAGCCGCACCGCTCAAGCGCCGCGCGGTGGTGCAGGCCAGGTTGATGTCCGCCTGTACGCTGCTGCGGCCAAGCCGTTCAAAAACCGGACTTCTGTAGGGCGTGCCCTCTTGCATGACAACGTCCAGCGATTCGTTGCGCCACTCCAGGCGCATGATTTCACGGCGCTCACGCAGCAGGTCAGCAGCGGGTAGATTCCAGGTGTCTGGTGTGCGTTCACCCGAATGCAGGGCCTGAAAGCTTTGAATGTTGCGGGTAAAACCGACGCGAATGTCGGTCACGATTTCGGCCGCGTCGCGCTCAAGCCGGCTCTGGATCTGGCTGGACTCATAGCGGCCTGCCAGCCAGACCAGCGTGGTCAGCAAAGTAGCCACCAGCGCCAGCAATAGAATCCACAAGGCCCAGCGCTGGGCACCATGGCGTCGACTGCGCCAGCTCCGGTGAAGGCGGCTACGCCAATGGGTAAAGAATGCCCTCACATCACACCTGCAACATCACTGCAACACACGGTGGCTCAGTGCCGGCAGCCGGGTTCTTGCGCCATCAAGCGCATGGTGTTGCAACTCAGCCAATACCACGGACGGGCCGGCTTCGCGCTGTGCGAGAACCTCGCCCCAGGGCGCCACCACCATGCTGTGGCCCCAGGTACGCCGGCCGTTTTCATGCACGCCGCCCTGTGCCGCAGCCACCACAAAAGCCAGGTTTTCAATCGCCCGGGCACGCAGCAACACTTCCCAGTGCGCCTGCCCGGTGGTGAAGGTAAAAGCGCTGGGCACCAGCAATACATCAGCATTCAGCGCGCGGTACAGTTCGGGAAAGCGCAGGTCATAACAAATACTCAAGCCGATGCGCCAGGTATGGCCATCGCGTGAAGCCAGGTCAAATGCCACGGGCACGGTACCGGGCAGCAGTACGCGCGATTCGTCGTAGCTTTCGACCCCGTTGTCAAAACGGAAAAGATGCATCTTGTCGTACCGGGTCACACACTGACCCGACGGGTTAAACACCAGGGTGGTGTTGTAGATGCGGCGGCTGCCATCTGCCGCGCTGTCTGGCGTTCTGTCTGGCGTGTTCTCTGGCGCTGTCACTGGCAGCGTGCCGCCGACAATCCAGAGCCCCAGCCTTTGCGCCGAATGCGCCAGAAAGTCCTGAATCAGGCCTGCGCCAAAGCGCTCCTGCAGCTTCAGTTTATCGGTGTCTTTTAAGCCCATGACGCAAAAATATTCGGGTAATACCGCGAGCTCGGCCCCACCCGCTGCGGCCTCGGCCATCAGCCGTGCGGCTTCTTCGAGGTTACGTTGCACGCTGGTGCCTGAGACCATCTGGAGGGCGGCTGTCTTCATGGATTTTTCCCGACTTTTGTGATTTTGGGGTCCGCCCAGCTACCGTCAATGTGAAATTCCTGGGTCGCAGCCTGCATCAGTGGACGACGCAGAAAATACTGCGCCAGAAAAGTACCCAGACCAATCGCCGGGTTGATGACCGTGGCGATCAGGGACGCGGTGCCGGCATTGATTTCAGGCACCACCACCACCTTGATGTCTTGTGTTTCTTTAGCAATGTCGGCACTGCCGTCCATCACCACAGCGGCGTTCACGCCCTTCATCTGCAGATTGTTGGTTGATGCCAGGCCTTGCGCAATGGTGACATCACCGCGCACAAAGTCAAATGCAAAACCTTCGGAGAACACATCACGAAAATCCAGCGTCAACCGGCGCGGCAAGGACTGCAGGCTGAGCACGCCCAGCAGCTTGGCAATGCCCGGATCAGCCTTGAGAAACTGACCAGATTCGATGTTCACGTTAAACACCCCGCTCATGCTGGGGTAATCCGGACTCAGCGGCGAACCTGTCCAGGCGACTTGACCCTCCATCTTTCCCTTGCCACGACGAATTACATCCTTCATGCCAAAGCGCTTGAGCAGTTCGCCAGAATCCGCAATATCGAGCCTGAAATTCATCACGGTACGGCGACGCTCTGGCAGCGCGGCCTGGACCCGGGCCGCGCCCAACCCACTTGAGGCCGCCGCTGCTGGTACCAGCGGGTTGATGGCAGCCCAATTGCCAGTAGCGGTCAGTACCGCTTCTGGCAGGATGACATTGAATTTATTCAGCCGCCACTCGCGTATTCCGCCCTCACGCAAAGCCGCCGACGCACCCCGGTTAATGGCTTCAATTTCAACCCGTCCGAGCTTTCGGCCGCGCAGCTCCAAGTCTTCCACCACGATGTCCAGCGCGGGAATGTTGACCGGCTGCTGATCAAGCATGTTTTCCACCTCGCTGGCCGTGTTTTGACCAAGGTTCAAACGCGACAGCCGGGCAAACACGCGCCCGCCACCCAGACCCGCACCGCCCCCACCCGCCTGGCGAAATTCAACGTAACCGTTGAGTTCTTCTGCGTCAATATTGGCGCGCCAGTTCAAGCCGTCACGCATGGCGCCAACCACCACCCGGTGGAGTTGTCTGCCTTCAACCTGCAGCTGGCGGGCACGTATGGCCATGCGGGTGGGCAAGTAGTTCATCGCGACCGTATCCGCGCCTGCCCCGCCGGCACTGGTCCTACCAGGCGTTGCTGCAGCCGCAGCGATGCTGCCAGCGCTGCCGGTAGAGGCCGACAGGACTTTCTCCCAAGCGTCCAGGTCAACGCTGGCCAAGTTGATGTTGGCAGCCACGCCGTTTTCAGAAACCGGCGCGGACTCACCGGCCTCCAGCCCGACACCGATACTGCCCCTGACCACGCGAGGCTCCGCACCACTGATGTCGCGGACATACACCATCGACGCCAGATTGCCAACACTCAGGCTGAGCTGGTCGTGCAGTTTTTGCCCCGGCGCCATCGACTCGCGTACCAGCGTGTCTTCAAACCGCACCGGCAAGACCGCCTCTGCGGTCTTGCCCAGGGGTGCGGGCAGGCTCAGTGCCATGCCCTGAAAATTACTCGCCACAGTTATTTCAGCTACACCGCGCCGGAAACCCAGGGTGGCCGAATAGGCGGCGCCGCCGCTGGCGTTTTGCGCCAAGCGTGAGGCAAATCCAAGATCTTTTGCCTGCCGCAAACCCTCTGCCGTGACATTGCCCTGCGCCTTGAAGACGACACTGGTTTCGGGATCGCTGCCGGGCACCGATGCGCGCGCCGCAGCGCGCATGCCGCCGTCGAACCGGATGTCGCCCCCCAGAAAACGGGCCTGCGCAGCCGCCACGTTAAAACCGGATTCATTGAAAGTCACCATGCCTTTGGCACGCGCCAGCAGGGGCGATGCCGGGGTGATCTGCACATCGTTGCCAGGCAGGGTGACGGTACCCAGCACACGGGTCTTTTCTATGGCAAAGAGCGGCAGGTTCAGGCGCAAGGCATAGTCACCAGCGCCGGTAGCGACTGACTTCTCAAGCACCTGACCGATCATTGCGCCAACTGGCGATGTGTTGACAAAGCCCAGCACGTCAGTGACCGGTCCCTTCATGGCAGCCACAACATCGACGGTGGCCGAGCGCAGCAGGTCGGGAATGCGCGCATCAAGCTTGACGAGCTGCAAGCCGGGTAGCCCCTGTATCTTCCCAGTAGCGCCATTGACTTCCAGTGATGCCCGGTTAAAGACCAGCTCACCATTGAGGTTGGTGAGCGCTGGCCAGGGCACAGCGCCCACAGGTTGAACGGATTTGGGCACGTAAGCGAAAATCGCATTTTTTACCCGGGCAGATATTTTGAATTCGCCTTGTGCCAAACTGCCAAACGGGATGTCATCGACCGGTCCCTTGACCTTGAATTTAACCTCGCTGAGGTCACCCCGCAGCACAGCATCACGCACATAGTGACGCACTTGGTCGGGTAGCACCGTAGGCAAATAACGATGAACCCGGGCGCCATCTCCGCGGCTCAAGCTGCCCTGCAGGTCCAGCACGCCCAGGGAGCCATCATGCAGGCGGGGGGCAATGGTTGATTTGCTCTGCGCCGCGTTGAGCGCAGCAGGTGCGGAGCTCCAGCTGGCTTGTGCGCTGCCCTCAGCATCGGCACTAGAAAACCGAATGTTACGCAGCTGGGCTTCGATTTTTCCGTCAACCTGCTTCCATTGAGTGTCCATGGCCAGCTGGTCCATCGGAATACGGGGATCTTCAAAAATGCCGGGCAGCTCCAGCGCACCGCGAACAACTTTAACCGTAGCCTTGCCGCCTGTGTTTGTGACATCAAATTCAACCGTTGCCCCACTGAGGCCGGGTCGGCCGGGTGCCGGACGCAAGTTATGGTTGGTGGAGGAGCCGAGCATCGCACCTTGGCTGGGAAGCGCCGCAAGCTCCAGCCCTGACACCCGCCCCCTAGCCGAAAAACTTGCGGGCTCGCCTGAAGGGCCTTGCCACCGGGCGTCCACTGTCTCTACCAGGCCCTTGGGCGCATAGGACTCGATCTGGGCACGCGTATCCGCACTTAGGGGCAGGCGGGCTGCAATTTGCGCCAGCGCAGCCAGGTCCAGCCGGTCGGCCTTGAACTCGGTGTGCTGCAGGGCAGCCCCGGCGGCATCGGTATGAACGATGCTGAGGTTTCCGCCGGGCCAGCGCAGGCCTTCCGGCGTGTCAAAACCCAGGCCTTCGGTGTTGAACTCAAAGCCGCTGGCCAACTGGCGGCCACCAAACCGGCCCGCCATGGAGGCCAGCGCCAGTGGTTTGAGTGCCTTGCCAAGCTGGGCATTCACGCCCGCCAATGCAACATCGGCGGTGCCGCCGGTGATCTGCCCCCGGCTCACGTCTGCCCAGGCCCGCAGGCTGCCACTGCCAGCAGTGACGGCCATGCCCAGGTGGTCGAGGCTGACGTACTGGTTGATGCGGGATACATCGACGCGCCCGAACTCGGCGTACAGCTGACCCGACCAGTCCGCCCACAGACCCGCATCGCCGGGCAGGAGGGGTTGCCTGAAAATACCGCGCAGGCTGAAGCGGTCACCCCATTCGGCGGGTGGCGTGGCGTCAAATCGCATGGAATGGCGGCGGCGTGCATTGCGGATGACAGCGTCCACCTGGCTCAAGGCCAGCGGCGGTGCTCCGCGCAACTCGTCGATCCAACGGATGGTGCCGCCCTTGATGGAAAACTCGGTTTGCGAGAAAAACCAGTTGGCGACCAAATTGCTGTCACTGCGGCTTTGAGACATGTCGAGTCCGCCGACATATAGCTTGCCGTTTGTAGCCCGGCGAATCTCAAGAGCCGGCTGGTCCACAAAAAGCTGCTCAAAACCCATGCCCCAGAGCGAGGACGGCGACAGTGCGGCCAGCAGGCGCGGCAAGCGCAGGGCTTCGCGCCCTGCAGGGTCGAGCACGACCACATCGCGCAGCTCAAACGAAGGGATCATGCCCTCGGAACGGGCCGTGATCTGCCCGATACGCACCGGCATGCCCAACGCCTTGCTAGCCTCCATCTCAAGGCGCGGGCGAAACTCTCCAATTCGCGGCACAATCCAACCGTGGAGAAAGCCCCAGCTGGCGCCAAATAATAACCATAACGAAACCACCAGCCACAGCAGCATGCGGGCAAACAGCGCCAGCCAACGCATGCGTCTGGATGACAGCGCAAGCATTTTTGGTAATAAGGAAGTCCGTGAGTCCATTGGCATGAGAATTATGACCGTCAGCGCCACCGTCCGTTCGACAACCGCCCTGAACTACCATGAAGTTTTGTGAAGTAGTGTGATGTCTCAACCCTGCAATATCAGCGTCAACTCCCGCACTCCCCCGCCCGGCGATTCCTCTGGCACAGTGGCGCAGGCAGTCTCTGGCTATTCCCGCTACGTGCAGCGCATACGCCGTCGTTATGACAGCCAGATGGCGTGCCTGCCTGACGGACCACCAGTACGCTCGCTCATGGAGGTGGCCCTTCAGGCCCTGCGAGGCGAGGGGATGGACACCGGTGCTTCCTTGCGGGTGCTGCGCCAGCTGGTTATGGAGCGTCTGGTGGCGCTCGACTGTGATGGCGGGCAAGCCAACCAGGCACCACTCGCAGCGGTGACCCGGGCCATGACCGAACTGGCCGAGCTGGCGCTTGATGTGGCCATGCTCGATTCACAGACAATGCTGGACGCCTCTTACGGCGTGCCGCAATACGCCGGATCGACAAACGGCGACACCCGCGCACGCATGCTGGTCGTGGGCATGGGCAAACTGGGCGGCCGCGAGCTCAATGTGTCCAGTGACATTGATTTGATTTACGTCTATGACCACGACGGTGAAACATCGGGCCTGCCGAATGGGCGTGGCCGCATTTCCAATCACGAATACTTTGCGCACCAGGTCAAGGCGCTTTACAGGCTGATTGGCGAGACCACCGAACACGGTTTTGTGTTCCGGCTGGATCTGGCACTCAGGCCACACGGCAGCTCCGGGCCTGCCGCTATGTCGCTCGGGGCACTCGAAGAATATTTTCAGGCCCAGGGCCGCGAATGGGAGCGTTTCGCTTGGCTCAAAAGCCGTGTTGTGGCGCCGCGCGAGTGTCTGCAAAGTGCTTCGGCCCTAGTGCTGCGCAGCTCAGTGCTGCCGTTTGTTTTCAGACGCTACCTTGATTACAGTGTGTTTGACGCCCTGCGCACGCTGCACCGCCAAATTCGCGAGCACGCGGCCAAGCGCTGTGCCGGTCACCCCGAGCGTGCCAACGACGTGAAGATGTCACGCGGCGGCATTCGCGAAATCGAATTCACCGTGCAGCTGCTGCAGGTGGTGCGTGGCGGGCAGTTTCCGGAGCTGCGCACCCGCTCCACGGTAGACGCCCTGCAGCGCCTGGCCCATGCCGGACTGATGCCGCAGGACACGGCGGACGCGCTGGCACGGGCTTATGTTTTCTTACGCCGCGTGGAACACCGCATCCAGTACCTAGACGACCAGCAAACCCATGTGTTGCCTACCCGCGACGACGATCTGGCCTGGATTGCGCAAACCCTGGGCTATGCCAGCTGCCGCCTGTTTCTCAGCGATCTGGACACGCACCGGGAACTGGTGGCGGAGGAATTTGACCGCTTGCTGGGCGGCAAACCTGCTTGCAAGGGGTGTGGCGGCGGCGCAGGAAAATCTGACGCAGCGCCGCTGCTAGACGATTTGCTGGAACACCTGTCTGCCCAGTGGCCAACCCAGTTTCGGACGCGCCTGGCGTTGTGGCGGCAACACCCCCGGGTACTGGCACTGCGCGAGGACTCAAGTGCGCGCCTGAGCCGACTAGTGCACCGTACCGCGTTGTGGCTGCGTGAGGGGACCGTGAGCGAAGCCGCCGCCGTGCGCATCATTGACTGGATAGAGCCGCTGCTCAGACGCGAGAATTATCTGGCGCTGCTGCTGGAACGCCCATCGGTGCATGAACGGTTGCTGCGCCTGCTGGGCGCGGCCAAATGGCCTGCGCGCTACCTGCTGCTGCACCCGGGCGTGATTGACGAGCTGGCCAGTGACGACATGTTGCACGAACGTTTTGACCCCGCCGCCTTCGCAACTGAGCTGCAGCTGCGCCTCGGTGCGCTCAAGCGTACGGGTGAAGACGACGAGGAAACTTGCCTCAACTTGCTGCGCCGGGCGCACCATGCAGAAGTTTTCCGTACCCTGGCCAGGGATGTGGAAGGCATCCTGAGCGTCGAGCAGGTGGCTGACGACCTGAGCGCGTTGGCAGAAACCGTGCTGCGCATCACCACCGACTGGTGCTGGCAGCGTCTGAAAAGCGCGCACCGTGACAAGCCCCAATTCGCCATCATTGCTTACGGCAAACTCGGCGGCAAAGAGCTCGGCTACGGCAGCGACCTGGACATCGTGTTTGTCTACGAAGACGACCACGAGCAGGCCGGCGAAGTGTATGCCGCGCTGGTGCGCAAACTCATCAACTGGTTGACCGTCAAAACAGGCGAGGGCGATTTGTTCGAAATTGACACCGCGCTGCGGCCGAACGGCAATTCTGGTTTGCTGGTCACCAGCTTTGAGGCCTATGCCAAATACCAGCAGCAGCGCGGCAGCAACACGGCCTGGACCTGGGAACACCAGGCGATCACCCGTGCACGTTTCGTGATGGGCACCGACGGGCTGCGCGAGCGTTTTGAACAAGTCCGCCATGCCGTCATCACCGCCCCCCGGGACGCGGTCGCCCTGCAGTCGGAAATCGTGGCTATGCGCGCAAAAGTTCGGGCGGCGCACCCCGTCAAGGGCGATAAATTTGACGTCAAGCACAGTCCGGGCGGCATGGTCGACGCCGAATTCGCCGTGCAGTTTTTGGTGCTGTCCGAGTCTGCACAACACCCCGAGCTGGTTGAAAACGCCGGCAACATCGCCTTGCTGCAGCGCGCTGAGGCGGTCGGTTTGCTGCCGGAAGGCATGGGCCAGCGCGCCGCTGCCGCCTACCGCGCACTGCGGCGCGTGCAGCACCGTGCACGCCTGAATGAAGAGCCCACGCAGGTCACGCCACCGGCTCTGCATGGCGAACGCCTGGTCATTGAACAACTGTGGCAGGCTGTTTTTAGATCACACCACCAAGCTGATTAGGGACCCTTTGCATAACTCTGGCCAGGCTGTGGGAGTCAGGTCTGGATGGCTGCAGGGCGTTGTGCAGCGGGTCCTCAAATCAACCGTTATATTTTTTTATGCTTCAATGCGGCACATGCGTGCGCCCGCCAGCCCGACCCGCTTGTGGCTGCCAGAGCAAGCAACGCCAGCAACGGCAAACCGCCCCGGAGATTGCAACTGCGGTCAATGTCACCATCGCGTCCATCAGCCATTACTTTAAGGACCAGGCCGGGTTCCACCGGGCTTTGTTCACCACCCCATGAGAACAACCAAGCTGCCCGATACCCCCCGAACACCGGTGTTGGCCCTGGCCATCTGCCTGCTGCTTTCCGCCTGTGCCATCAGCGGGCCGCCAGCAAAGGTCACCGTTACCGCACCACCGCAGTGGTACGCGCCGCTGCCACACAATGGCAACCTTGCCAATTTGTCGCAGTGGTGGCAGCAGCAAAATGATTCGCTGCTGGTCGAGCTGATTGAGGCCGCACAGGCGGTGAGTCCCTCGATTGTCACGACGCGCTCCAACATTGAGCAGGCACGCGCCACCCGTGCCGCCTCGGAAGCCGCCTTGCTGCCCACACTGGACGCGACCGGCAGCTTCAACCGCAGCGTGTCGGCACCCATCAACCGGGCAGCGGCAGTGCCCGTCAACCTCGGCCAGTTGGGCCTGCAAACCAGTTGGGAGCTGGACCTGTTTGGGAAAAATGCAGCCAGCCGTGATGCAGATCAGCAACGCTTTGAGGGCGCGCAGGCGCAGTGGCACGAGGCAAGGGTGTCGGTGGCCGCCGAAGTGGCGACGCAATATTACAGCCTGCTGACCTGCGACAAGCTGCGGCTTGTGGCCAACGCGGATGCACGTTCCCGCGCGGAGACGGCGCGGCTGAGCGCACTGGCCACCAAAGCCGGGTTTGAGGCACCAGCCACCTCTGCACTGGCGCGTGCCAGCGCTGCCGAAAGCAAGGCCAGGGCCACTCAGCAGCGCGCCCAATGCGATCTGGACATCAAGGCATTGGTGGCGTTGACGGCTTTCAGCGAACCTATGCTGCGTGAAAAACTGACAGAGGCACTCGCACAAGTCCCATCGCCAGAACGGGCGGAAGCCTTCGCCACTATTTCGGACGTTCCCGCGGACGTACTAGCGCAGCGCCCCGATGTTTCCAACGCGGCACGCGAACTGGCGGCCGCCAGCTTTGAGGTCGGCAGTGCCCGCGCCCAGCGCTACCCGCGCCTGAACCTGACGGGCAACATCATGGCCAACAAGTCACGTGCACGCGGCGTGACACAAGGTTTTGACACCTGGTCCATCGGGCCGCTCGCGCTCACCGTGCCGCTGTTTGATGGCGGGGCCAGCGAAGCCAACCTGGAAGCAGCCAAAGCCCGCTACGAAGAAGCGGCGGGCAAGTACCGCAGCACCTGCAGACAGGCGGTGCGGGAAGTCGAGGAGGCACTGGTCAAGCTGCAAAGCACCGGCGACCGGTCGGGCGACGCCGCCCAGGCCGCAGAAGGTTATCAGGCGTCTTTCTCAGGTACCGAAGCCCGCTACAAGACAGGCCTGGCCAGCCTGGTGGAACTGGAGGACGCGCGCCGCACCTTGCTGTCTGCGCAAAGCGCGCTGGTCAATCTTGAACTAGAACGCCGAAGCGCCTGGATTGCGCTCTATCGCGCGCTGGGCGGCGGCTGGACCACAGCCACACCGCACGCGACCCCCATGGTGTTTGACAATCCCGAATCGGCACACCCGGCCTGGCATTGACGCGCCCCGCCCGCCAACGCCTCATTTGCATTTGTACGCCCAGCCCAAGCCAGCCGACATCAAACACCAGAGAGCCCATTCATGAATGCCATAAAAAAAATGCCAACCGCTATTACTTTAATAGCTATTGGCGTCCTGATTACTTGCGCCAGCGTGGTTTTTTCTTCTAAATCCAGCGCTGCAGACGACAAAAAGTCGGGCGCACCGAAACCGGCGCTGGCGGTCACTACCGCGCAACCCACGCAGACCCGGTTGCCCATCAAACTCGCCGCCAATGGCA
>JANXTM010000311.1 GCA_025352405.1 Polaromonas sp. | reverse complement strand
ATGAGCCTCGCGCTGCAGTTCCTTCCAGCGGGAGTCAATCACCGTGCGGTCCTGTGCAAACTGCATCGGAATATTGAAAAGCTCGAAGTCGTTGGATTGAAGGTTCATGGCAATAAAAAGCCGCCATCACTTGTCAAGTGGAGGCGGCCTTCAAAAAAATGCACGCAATTTTGATCAAACCCGGAAACTCTCACCACACCCACAACGGTCGCGTTCATTCGGGTTTACGAACTTGAAACCTTCATTTAACCCCTCGCGCACAAAGTCAAGCTGCGTACCGTCGATATAAGCCATGCTTTTTGGATCAACCAGCACTTTGATGCCATTGTCTTCAAACACCACATCTTCGACTGCAATTTCATCCGCATATTCAAGCTTGTAGGCCAAACCAGAACAGCCTGTAGTTCTAACGCCGAGCCGCACGCCCACACCCTTGCCGCGCTTGGTCATGTAGCGGGTTACGTGGCGGGCAGCGGCATCAGTCAAAGTTACGGACATGTGAATCACTCAAAAATATGGTTCGCGTTGGTCTTGCTAGGTTGACTTCAAGCAACAACAACTTGGGCGTGCTTTTGCTTGTAATCATTCACGGCCGCCTTGATGGCATCTTCAGCCAAGATTGAACAGTGGATTTTTACGGGCGGCAGCGCCAGCTCTTCGGCAATAGCGCTGTTTTTAATGCTTGCAGCTTGATCAAGCGTTTTGCCCTTGACCCATTCGGTAATAAGGGAGCTTGAAGCAATGGCCGAGCCACAACCATAAGTTTTAAAACGCGCATCCTCGATCACGCCGGTGACAGGATTGACCTTGATTTGAAGCTTCATCACGTCACCACAGGCAGGCGCACCAACCATACCGGTACCTACAGTTACGTCGCCCTTTTCAAAAGATCCGACGTTGCGAGGATTTTCATAGTGGTCCACCACTTTTTCGCTATATGCCATTTTATTTACTTCTTTAAATGCTTCGCGCCGCTTAGTGAGCAGCCCACTGGATGGTGGATATATCCACGCCATCCTTGAACATTTCCCACAAGGGAGAAAGTTCACGCAATTTGGCTACGTTTTCTTTGATCGTGCCAACCGCGTAGTCAATTTCCTCTTCGGTAGTCCAACGGCCAATCGTCATGCGCAAGCTGCTGTGAGCCAACTCGTCGCTACGACCCAGGGCGCGCAGAACATAACTAGGCTCCAAGCTGGCCGAAGTGCAGGCCGAACCACTCGACACAGCCAGACCCTTAATGCCCATGATCAGCGACTCACCCTCAACATAGTTGAAGCTCATGTTCAGGTTGTGCGGCACCCGTTTGTCTGCATGACCATTCAAAAACACTTCTTCGACGTCTTTCAGACCGGCAAGCATACGCTCGTGCAACGCACCAATACGCCTGTTTTCTTCATGCATCTCCAGCTTGGCAATGCGGTAGGCTTCGCCCATGCCGACGCACTGGTGCGTGGGCAGAGTACCGGAACGCATGCCGCGCTCGTGGCCGCCACCGTGCATTTGCGCCTCGAGGCGCACGCGCGGCTTTCTGCAGACATACAGCGCACCGATGCCTTTGGGGCCGTAGGTTTTATGTGATGTCAGGCTCATCAAATCAACCGGCAAGGTCGTCAGATCGATGTCGACCCGACCGGTGGCCTGCGCCGCGTCGACGTGAAAAATAATACCTTTTTGACGGCACAAGGCACCAATGGCGGCAATATCCTGAATCACGCCGATCTCGTTATTGACGAACATCACACTGATCAATATGGTGTCAGGCCGGATGGCTGCGATAAGCACATTCATGTCCAGCAGGCCATCAGCCTGAACGTCAAGATAAGTTGCCTCAAACCCCTGACGTTCCAGTTCACGGAAAGTGTCGAGCACTGCTTTGTGCTCGGTTTTCACGGTGATGATGTGCTTTCCCTTGGATTTGTAAAATTGCGCAGCACCCTTGATAGCTAAATTGTTGGATTCAGTTGCACCGCTGGTCCAGACAATCTCGCGCGGGTCAGCGCCAATCAAATCGGCAATCTGCTCGCGCGCTTTTTCAACCGCAGCCTCTGCTTCCCAGCCCCAAGCGTGGCTGCGAGAGGCCGGGTTGCCGAAATGCTCGCGCAACCAGGGGATCATGGCGTCCACTACCCGTGGGTCACACGGGTTTGTGGCGCTGTAGTCCATATAAATGGGGAAGTGTGGGGTTTCCATTTGGCTAGCTTTACAATTTGTAGCTGGCTGACAGCTCGATAAAAATAATGGGACGCGCCTGTGTCAACACCGCAGCAACCCGCATGGGCATGTAGCGGGTATTGAATTCAAGATTTTGAAAAAGCGTTACCCAGAGCGAACACCGAATTGGGTGCGTTAACACGCATGGGCTTAGCCATCGGCGCTGTAAAAATTGCTTTTTTCACCATCGGGGTGTTCTCGATCACAACACCTTTGGCCAGCTGTTCTTCTACCAGCTTTTGAAGGGACACCGAGTCAAGAAATTCAACCATGCGGCTGTTAAGCGACGCCCATAACTCATGGGTCATACAGCGTCCGCCTTCACCGAGGCAGTTTTCCTTGCCACCGCACTGGGTAGCGTCGATCGGCTCATCAACTGAAACGATAATGTCGGCAACCGTGATTTCGGACGCCTTGCGACCCAACGTGTAACCACCACCGGGCCCACGAGTGGATTCGACAAGCTCGTGACGACGTAGTTTGCCAAACAACTGTTCAAGATACGACAAAGAAATTTGTTGACGCTGACTTATGGCTGCCAGCGTGACCGGGCCATTATGCTGGCGCAAACCCAAGTCAATCATCGCGGTGACCGCAAAGCGGCCTTTGGTTGTGAGGCGCATGACACGCTCCTTATCAAGTTGGCTCTACTGCCTGCACCATGGTGCAAACAATATCTATTGCCCTGGAAAAAAATATTCCCAGAGAATTTCTTCCCCCAGCCACCCCGGTCAGTCAACCGTTCATCGTAGGTGCTTTTTTTAAATACTGTTCTTGACTGATTTGATCAAGTATACCACTTTACCGAACTTTTCTGTGCGTCGCATACAAATAAGTAAGTATTTAGACTGATCAGTAATATTTTCATCAAGCCTGGATTGAGCCTGCAGCGAGAATCGGTACGATGTTGTCGGAGCCAGGCGCACCAAAGGCCTGTTCTTTCAAAATGTGCAGTTGATCACGCACCTTCGCAGCTTTTTCGAACTCCAGATTTTTGGCGTGTTCAACCATCTGTTTTTCAAGCCGCTTGATCTCCCGCGCCACATCTTTTTCGCTCATGTCATCGACCAGCGCTTTTTGCATCTGGAGCTTTTCAGCTTCCTTGCCGGACTTTTCACTGTAAACACCATCAATCAAGTCCTTGATGCGTTTGACCACGCTTTTCGGCGTGATGCCGTGCTCAAGGTTGTGGGCGATTTGTTTGTTGCGCCGGCGCTCGGTCTCAAACATGGCCTTTTTCATCGAATCGGTGATGCGATCAGCGTACAGAATGGCCCGGCCATTGATATTGCGGGCAGCGCGGCCGATGGTCTGGATCAGGCTGCGTTCGGCACGCAAAAATCCTTCCTTGTCGGCGTCCAGAATGGCCACCAGCGAAACTTCTGGAATGTCCAGCCCTTCACGCAGCAAGTTGATGCCCACCAGCACGTCAAATGCACCCAGCCGGAGGTCACGCAAAATTTCGACGCGCTCCACTGTGTCCACATCGCTGTGCAGGTAGCGTACTTTGACGCCGTTGTCCGTCAGATAGTCGGTCAGCTGCTCGGCCATGCGTTTGGTCAGTGTGGTGATCAGCACGCGCTCGTTTTTTTCGACGCGGATACGGATTTCACCCAGTACGTCATCCACCTGGTGAGTGGCGGGACGCACTTCGACCTGAGGGTCGACCAGACCGGTGGGCCGGACCACCTGCTCGACAACCTGGCCGGCGTGCTCCTGCTCATAGGCCGCAGGCGTGGCAGACACAAAAATCGCCTGCCGCATCTTGGCCTCAAACTCTTCAAACTTGAGCGGCCGGTTGTCCAGCGCGCTGGGCAGCCGAAAGCCGTATTCGACCAGCGTCGTCTTGCGTGAGCGGTCGCCGTTGTACATCGCATTGAGCTGGCCAATCATGACGTGGCTTTCGTCCAGAAACATCACCGCATCTTTCGGCATGTAATCGCACAGCGTCGACGGTGGCGAGCCCGGCGGAGCACCGCTTAGATGGCGAGTGTAATTCTCGATGCCTTTGCAATGCCCGATTTCACTCAACATTTCGAGGTCAAAACGGGTGCGCTGCTCGATGCGCTGGGCCTCGACAAGCTTGCCTTGCGATACAAACTGGGCCACGCGCTCCGACAGTTCCAGCTTGATGGTTTCAATCGACGCCATCACTTTGTCGCGCGGGGTCACATAATGGCTTTTCGGGTAGACCACAAAGCGCGGCACTTTTTGCCGGATGCGACCTGTGAGCGGGTCGAACAGCTGCAATGACTCTATCTCGTCATCAAACAGTTCGATGCGCAGGGCCAGCTCGGAATGCTCGGCCGGGAACACGTCAATCACGTCGCCGCGCACCCGAAAAGTACCGCGCGAAAAATCCTGGTCATTGCGCGCGTACTGCATCCGTATCAGGCGGGCAATCACGTCACGCTGGCCCATTTTGTCGGTGACGCGTGCAATGAACCGCATCTGGGTGTAGTCCTCGGGCGCTCCAATGCCGTAAATGGCACTGACCGTAGCCACGATGATGGTGTCGCGCCGCTCTAGCACACTTTTGGTAGCCGACAGCCGCATCTGCTCAATGTGCTCATTGATAGCCGAATCTTTCTCAATGAACAAATCGCGCTGCGGCACGTAAGCCTCGGGCTGGTAGTAATCGTAGTAACTGACAAAGTACTCAACCGCATTTTTTGGAAAAAAATCGCGGAATTCGCTGTAAAGTTGTGCCGCCAGCGTCTTGTTGGGCGCAAACACAATGGCGGGCCGACCCAGGCGAGCGATCACGTTGGCCATGGTGTAGGTTTTGCCCGAACCGGTGACACCGAGAAGGGTTTGAAACACCTCGCCATCGTTAATGCCTTCGACCAGCTTTTCAATGGCTTGCGGTTGGTCACCTGCAGGCAGGTAGGGCTGAAACAGCTCGAATGGCGAACCAGGAAAAGTCGCAAACGTTCCGTGCGTCGTTGTGTCGTGGGTGGGGGAGATGAGTTCCAGAGCTTCTGGCATGTGATTCGCTGTCCAACTGTTGGTGGGGGCCGTTAAAATCAAGAGCAACCGAGCAGCATACGACTTTTTCTATATTTAAAGGAACCTCATGTCTTTGTTTACCGCAGTCGAAATGGCCCCTCGTGACCCTATTTTGGGCATCAATGAGGCATTTGCGGCCGATTCCAACCCAAACAAGGTCAACCTGGGTGTGGGCGTCTACTACGACGACAAGGGCAAGTTGCCGCTGCTTGCGTGCGTACAGGCCGCTGAAAAACAGATGATGGAAACAGCTAAGCCGCGCGGTTATTTGCCGATTGATGGGCTTGCAGCCTACGATTCCGCTGTCAAGGCTTTGGTATTCGGGGCCGAAAGCGAACCCGTCCAGAGCGGGCGTATCGCCACGGCCCAAGGCATTGGCGGCACTGGTGGCCTGAAAATTGGGGCTGACTTTTTGAAGAAACTCAGTCCCAACGCAACGGTGCTGATTTCTGACCCGAGCTGGGAAAACCACCGCGCCCTGTTCAGCCAGGCCGGTTTTGTAGTTGAAAGCCATCCCTACTACGACGCAGTCAAACGTGGCGTTAACTTTGACGGCATGCTGGCGGCACTGAGCGCAGCGACAGCTGGCGCTATTGTGGTACTGCACGCCTGCTGCCACAATCCAACTGGGTATGACATCACGCCCGCCCAATGGGACCAAGTCATCGCGGTTGTTAAAGCACGCAGCCTCACGCCTTTTCTTGACATGGCTTACCAGGGCTTTGGCCACGGCATCGCAGAAGATGGCGCGGTTGTGGCCAAGTTCGTTGCAGCCGGCTTGAGCTTTCTGGTGTCGACTTCTTTCAGCAAAAGCTTTTCTTTGTATGGCGAACGCGTTGGCGCGCTGTCGGTATTGTGCACGTCCAAAGAAGAAGCAGCTAGAGTGCTGAGCCAGCTCAAACTCGTGATCCGCACCAACTACAGCAACCCGCAAATTCATGGCGGTACCGTGGTGGCCACTGTATTGAACACCCCCGCGCTGCGCGCCCAGTGGGAGGGCGAGCTGACCGAGATGCGCGTGCGCATCAAGGCCATGCGGCAAAAACTTGTTGACGGTTTGAAAGCCGCAGGTGTGCAGCAAGACATGGCTTTTATCACCGACCAGATCGGCATGTTCAGCTATTCGGGCCTTTCCAAAGACCAGATGCAGCGCCTGCGTAGTGAGTTTGGCGTGTACGGTACCGACGCTGGCCGCATGTGTGTGGCGGCGCTAAACGGCACAAATATTGATTACGTTTGCGCGTCAATTGCATCCGTCATGGTCAAGGTGGCTTAAACCTAGAAACGTTGTTTTCAAGTATCAAACAAGGCTTCGCGTCAGCATTTACGAGGGCTAAAAGCTATTAATTTTATAGCGCCTGGAATCGCAAATGTCACCAGGCAGTGAAAACAGGCTGTCCTGCCCGGTAACTGCTCCTGGCCTGAACTGACTCAAATCCAGCTCCACACGGGCCCGGTTAAAACCGAGACGATGGCAGGTTTTTTCAAAACGCTAGAGAATCAAGTCTGCTCACAGGCCCTGGCCTTTCATGCGGGAGGTGAAGTCGCTGTCGTAATCTTTGCCGCCTCGCATCTCTTGTATGTGCGCCATGATGCGCGCCGCGCGTTGCGGGTAGTACGGGTCCAGCCACTGGCGAAACAGCGGTGCTAGTTCCCGAGGCAGGCGGATCGCGGTGTAGTACGCTGAACGCGCACCAGCGTCCCAGGCGGCATCGAGTACCTGCTCCATGTCGTCATTAACAAACGGAATTTGTGGTGCCACGCTCACGCCCACCGGTATGCAGTGGCCTGCCAGTGTGCGCAAGGTGCGCAACCGGCGCTGGGGCGATGCAGCGCGCGGCTCCATCTTGCGTGCCAGTGCACCGTCGAGTGTGGTGATGGTGATGATGTACACCGCTGCCTGACGCTGTGCGGCAAGGGGCGCCAGTAAGTCGAGGTCGCGCTCGACACCTGATGATTTAGTGATGATTGAAAACGGGTGCCGCACCTGCTGCTGCACTTCAATCACGCTGCGCGTCAAATGCAGCTCGCGTTCCACGGGCTGGTAGCAGTCGGTGGCCGAGTTGATATTGAGCAGGCGCGGCACATAGCCTGGCTTGGACAGGTCACGGCGCAGCACCTCGACAATGTTGTGCTTCGCAATGTTCTTGGTCTCGAAATCCAGCTCCGGCCTTTAATGATGTGAATGGGCACCGTGACTATGCCCGGCATGAGTTGCAAGCCATGGGCTGATTACGCGATCGTATGAGCCTCAAAATACTGTTCATAAACACGGTTTATCTAACCGCTGCTGAACTGCAAGCATTACATGCCACATCAATAAAAATGGTTTAAACAAGCAAAAATTGCTACGAATTAAATAGCACTACTCCGCCGCATTTGCTGCAACAACGCCTAATTTGGCATCCAAAAAAAAACAGCCTCAGGCAGCAGGCCCAGCCAGCACCCGAGCCCGGGCTTCCATGTACTCACGCCGAAGTTGCGCCACATAAGCCGCTGTGCTCTGCACCTTGGTTACCGCGCCAATACCCTGACCGCAGCCCCAGATGTCCTTCCATGCCTTTGACTTATCGCCGCCAAAGTTCATTTTGCTGGCGTCGCTCTCGGGCAGGTTGTCGGGGTCCATGCCTGCCGCGCGAATGGACGGGGCCAGGTAATTACCGTGCACGCCGGTAAAAAGGTTGCTGTAGACAATGTCGTCGGAGTTGCTGTCGACAATGGCCTGTTTGTAGGCGTCAGCAGCTTTGGCCTCTTCGGTGGCGATAAAGGCCGAGCCGATGTAGGCGAAGTCTGCACCCATGGCCTGGGCGGCCAGCACCGCGCCGCCGGTAGAAATGGCACCTGACAGCGCAATGGGGCCGTCAAACCACTGGCGGATTTCCTGGATCAGGGCGAATGGGCTTTTAACGCCTGCATGACCGCCTGCACCTGCAGCCACCGCGACCAGGCCGTCAGCGCCTTTTTCAATCGCCTTGTGGGCATGCTTGTTGTTGATGATGTCGTGCAGCACCACACCGCCATAGCTGTGCGCGGCGGCGTTGATGTCTTCACGCGCGCCCAGGCTGGTGATGATGATGGGCACCTTGTACTTCACGCACAGCGCCATGTCGTGCTCAAGCCGGTCATTGGACTTGTGCACGATCTGGTTGATGGCAAACGGCGCGGCAGGGTTATCGGGGTTGGCGTGGTTGTAGGCCGCCAGGGTCTCGGTGATTTCGATCAGCCACGCTTCAAGCAACTCTGCAGGCCGGGCATTGAGCGCGGGCATGGAACCCACCACACCGGCCTTGCATTGCTCAATCACGAGCTTGGGGTTGCTGATAATAAACAGCGGCGAGCCGATGATGGGCAGTGGCAGCTTGTTGAGCGGTGCAGGCAGTCTTGACATGAATAATTCTTCAGGAAAATGCGGAATCGCGTTATGGTTTTGGCAACAATTTATGCCTTCGCGGCAGCAGACACGAGGGCGAAACGCTATTCATTTAATAGCACATCGGGGCACCAGGTACAGCGGGGTTCAAAAAGCTTCAAGCGCCAGTGCCGTGACGCACTCGGCACCTTCAACGATGCTGTCGCGCATGCCGGGGGCCTTGGTCAGCAGGTGGTCGGCATAAAAGCGCGCAGTCGTGATCTTGGCTTTCATGAAGCCAAGATCCACGCCCTGGGTGATCTGCTCTTGCGCCACCAGCAGTGAACGCGCCATTTGCCAGCCAGCCACCACGTTGCCCGCCAGCATCAGGTAAGGCACGCTGCCCGCAAAGACGGCGTTTGGGCTGGACTTGGTGTGGGCCACCACGAAATCAACAACGTCCAGAAATGCTTCGCGTGCGGCTTTGAGGCGCCTGGCGACGACCAATGCATCTGCACTTCCCTGTTTGAGCAGATCGGCCTCAGTCACTTCAATCTGCGCGGCAATGCGCCTGGCGGTCAGGCCGCCATCACGCATGGTTTTACGGCCCACCAGGTCATTGGCCTGGATGGCGGTGGTGCCTTCGTAAATTGTCAAAATTTTGGCATCGCGGTAATACTGCGCTGCGCCGGTTTCTTCAATAAAACCCATGCCGCCATGGACTTGCACGCCCATTGAGGTGACTTCAAGGCTCATCTCGGTGCTATAGCCTTTGACGAGCGGCACCATGAATTCGTAGAACGCCAGGTTTTGCTTGCGCACATCCGCATCTGGGTGGTGGTGGCTGGCATCGTAGGCTGCAGCGGCGCTTGAGGCCATGGCGCGGCAGCCCTCGGTGTAGGCGCGCATGGTCATCAACATGCGTTTGACATCGGGGTGGGCAATGATGGGTGCGCTGGCTTTGATCGAGCCATCGACCGGGCGGCTTTGCACCCGGTCTTTGGCGAAAGCCACGGCCTTCTGGTAAGCCATCTCTGCAATCGCGATCCCTTGCACGCCCACGGCATAACGTGCCGAGTTCATCATGATGAACATGTACTCCAGGCCGCGGTTTTCTTCGCCCACCAGATAACCAACGGCACCGCCGTTGTCGCCATACTGCAGCACTGCCGTGGGGGAAGCCTTGATGCCGAGCTTGTGCTCGATGCTGACGCAATGCACGTCGTTGCGTGCGCCCAGCGCACCATCTTTGCCAACCATGAATTTGGGCACCACAAACAGGCTGATGCCTTTCACACCCTCGGGCGCGCCAGACGCACGGGCCAGCACCAGATGCACGATATTCCCGGCCATGTCGTGCTCACCGTAAGTGATATAAATCTTGGTACCAAACACCTTGTAGGTGCCGTCAGCCTGTGGCTCGGCGCGGGAGCGAACTGCGGCCAAATCTGACCCGGCTTGCGGCTCGGTCAGGTTCATGGTGCCTGTCCACTCACCGCTGACCAGCTTCTGAAGATAAACCGCCTTCAGTTCGTCAGAACCCGCCGTCAAAAGCGCCTCAATCGCGCCATCGCTGAGCAGCGGGCACAAGGCAAAACTCATGTTGGCAGAGTTCAGCATTTCGCCGCAGGCCGCGCCTATGGTTTTAGGCAGGCCCTGGCCGCCGTAATTTGCCGGGTGTTGCAACCCTTGCCAGCCACCTTCAACATATTGCTTGAACGCTTCCTTGAAGCCGGGTGTGGTGGTGACCACGCCATTTTTAAAGTTTGACGGGTGAATGTCGCCTTCCCAATTGAGGGGTGACAACACGCCCTCATTGAACTTGGCGCACTCTTCAAGTACGGCCTGCGCGGTGTCAAAGCCCGCCTCCTCAAAGCCGGGGATTAACGCGACTTGCTCGATGTTGGCAATATGCTGAATGTTGAACAGCATGTCTTTGAGGGGGGCTTTATAGGTCATGTTTGTCTCCAGAATGAATCTCACAGCCAAGAAAAAAGGCACCGCAAGCGATGCCTTTCAACGTGTTGGCGTTTATAGGGCAGCCGTCAGCTCAGGCACGGCTGTGAACAGGTCCGCTTCCAGCCCGTAGTCAGCGACGCTGAAAATTGGCGCTTCTGCGTCCTTGTTGATGGCCACAATCACCTTGCTGTCTTTCATGCCGGCCAAATGCTGGATGGCACCCGAAATACCTGCAGCGATGTACAGCTGCGGCGCCACGATCTTGCCGGTCTGGCCAACCTGCCAGTCGTTCGGCGCGTAGCCCGCATCAACCGCAGCACGGGAGGCGCCGAGTGCGGCGCCTAGCTTGTCAGCCAGCGGCGTCAGCAGTTCGTTGAATTTCTCGCTGGAGCCCAGCGCCCGCCCACCGGACACTATGATTTTGGCAGCGGTCAGCTCGGGGCGGTCGCTTTTGGCAATTTCCGAACCCATGAACAATGACTTACCGTTGTCGTCTACGCCGCCCAGCACCTCAACGGCCGCTGAGCCGCCCACTGCAGCAGCAGCGTCAAAACCAGTGGTGCGCACGGTGATGACTTTGGTGGCATCCAGGCTTTGAACGGTGGCAATGGCATTGCCCGCGTAAATCGGGCGCTCGAATGTATCTGGTGCATCAACCTTGGTGATATCCGAGATTTGGCCTACGTCAAGCATGGCGGCCACGCGCGGGGCAATATTTTTACCGGAGGCAGTCGCCGGAAACAGAAAGTGTGAATAGCCGCCGGCAATCGACACAATCTGCGCCGCCATATTTTCAGCCAGCCCGTGGGCAAAATGCTCGCCGTCCACGTGAATGACTTTGGCCACACCAACGATTTTGGCGGCAGCCTGGGCTGCTGCATCAGCGCCCTTGCCTGCTACCAGCACATGCACGTCACCACCGCACTGGGCGGCTGCGGTCACAGTGTTCAGGGTGGCCGGCTTGATGCTGGCGTTGTCGTGTTCTGCAATAACAAGTACGGACATTTAGATCACCTTTGCTTCGTTTTTTAGCTTATCCACCAGTGCGGCTACATCAGCCACCTTGATACCGGCGCTGCGTTTGGGCGGCTCGCTAACCTTGAGGGTCTTGATGCGCGGCTTGACATCCACACCGAGGTCTTCGGGCTTGAAGTTGTCCAGCTGCTTTTTCTTGGCCTTCATGATGTTGGGTAGTGTCACGTAACGCGGCTCATTGAGGCGCAGGTCAGTGGTGACGATGGCGGGCAAAGTAAGCGACAGGGTTTCAGAGCCGCCATCGACTTCGCGGGTGACATTGATCTTGCCACCGTCGATTTCCACCTTGGAGGCAAAAGTTGCCTGTGGCCAGCCCAGCAGCGCGGCCAGCATCTGGCCGGTCTGGTTGCAGTCGTCATCAATGGCCTGCTTGCCCAAAATAACGAGCTGTGGTTGTTCTTTTTCAACCAGAGCCTTGAGCAGCTTTGCAACCGCTAGCGGCTGCAGCTCTTCGGACGTTTCGACCAAAATGGCACGGTCAGCGCCAATGGCCATGGCAGTGCGCAGGGTTTCCTGACACTGGAGTACGCCGCAGCTCACGGCGATAACTTCTGTGACAAGACCTTTTTCCCGCAGCCGGGTTGCCTCTTCAATAGCGATCTCGTCGAACGGGTTCATGCTCATCTTGACGTTGGCGATATCGACACCGGTGCCATCGGATTTGACACGGACTTTGACGTTGTAGTCGACTACACGTTTGACGGGGACCAAGACCTTCATTGCGCGGCTCCAAAGTTTATTAATTGAAAAGTAAATTGAAAAAAGAGTTGACGTTAACGTAAAGCAGCTTTTATATTCTATGCTGCCAGCTACTCTTCAATCCGTGGCTGGGTTATTGCTTTTGCGTGGAGACGGCGTAAAAAAGAACGATCGTTCTATTTAATTATAGACAGCGCAGAACGCAGAGTTAGAGCCGCGACTCCAAAGTGCTGTTGCGCAGATGGCTATGGGTTTGCCTCAGGCGCTGGTTTCTGCCCGGCGGCCAGCCTTGCAGGAACCAGATTTGGTGGTTCAGTCGCCGTTTCTACCGGTGTATCTATTGGTATTTTTGCCGGGTTGTGAACGACCCGCTGCGGATAAGGTATTTCAATGTCGTGCTTGCGCAGCGCCGCCAAAATACGCAGGTTAATCAGCGAGCGCAAATTGGCTTGGCCGTTTTCCGGATCAATCATCCAGTAGTTCAGCGTGAACTCCAGCCCGTCGGGGCCAAAGTTGGTCAAGTTAACCGATGGTCCCGGATCCCGCAGCGCGCGCTCTTGCGTGGAGGCGGCTTCGACCAGCAGGCGCATGACCAACTCAACATCGCTGTCATAGGCCACCGACACCACCGTGGCCTGCGAAACGCGCAAATCATTGAGGGACAAGTTTTCAATGCGGTTGCTGATGAACATCTCATTGGGCACGATGGACTCGCGGCCCGACAACGCACGTACCACCGTATAACGGGCGTTGATGTCGGTGATACGCCCTTCAAAGCCATCGACACGTACGTTGTCGCCGATACGCACACTGCGTTCTGCCAGCATGACAAAACCGCTGACATAGCTGGCGGCGAGCTTTTGCAAACCAAAACCGATACCCACGCCGATCGCCCCGCCCAATACCGACAGCGCGCTCAAATCAATACCCACGGACGACAGGGCAACCAGCAAACCCACAAACACCAGCAGCACGCGGATCGCGTTACTCACGGCCTTGCGCAGAGACAGCTCTCCTCCGGTGGCAGAGCGCAACAAACGCGACTCGATGGCCGCCGAAGTCCAAAGCGTGATCAGTATCACCACGCCGGCGGTCACCGTGCCCTCAAGCAGGGTGCGCACTGACAGCATGGAGCCGCCCACCTTCCATTTGATGTCGTCCAGCTCATCGAGAATTACCGGCAGCAGGCCACTGACCCAAAGCACCACCGCTATCCAGGCCAGCCATGAGACGGTTCGCTCCAGTGCCCGAATCAAAGGTGCGTCTTTAAATGCTACCTGCAAAACCTTAACTCCTAGCCTCATCAATGCCAGTGACAGCAACACTGGAATGGCCAGCTTGAAGATAGCCAGCGGAAACAGGCGCATCAGCACGGCTTTGGCAACGTAGGCCAACAGCAGCAGCAGAAACGGAAACAGCACCCCATCAAGGGTGCGCCGCCCGAAAAAAACCGAGCGGTTGTCAGGTTCGCGGCGTGTGCTGCCCACCAGGCGAACCACCAGCCAGGCCAGCAGCACGCAGGCCACCAGCACAGCGAGCTCCGTTAGCGCCGTAGGCCGCAGGAAAGCATCAAACCATTCATCCAGCGTGTTAATGTGTGCCGGTGCAGAACTCATGGCTTTAATGCTGTTGGCGATGGAAGAAGTCATTTCACTGGTCATGGCGCCGGCCATTGCGGTTTCCTTTTGTCGATGAAGGCTTGCACCCCCTCTTGCGCGACCGGATGGCGCATGTTGCAGGCCATGGTCTGGCCCGCGAGCTGGTACGCCGCCTCTATTCCGGTTTCACGCTGTTGGTAAAAAAGGGCTTTGCCCATGGCAATGGCTTCGCGTGGCTTCAGGACAATGGACTGCAACAGCTTTTCCAGCTCGGCGTCCAGCGCTTCTGGTGCCACCACGCGGTTGACCAGCCCGCGTAATTTTGCTTCATCAGCGGTGATGAATTCACCCGTCAGCAGCATCTCCATGGCTTGCTTGGCCGGCATGTTGCGCACCAGGGGCACGCTGGGCGTGGCGCAAAACAGGCCTACTTCAATACCGTTCACGCCAAAGCTGGCATTGCTGGAGGCCACGGCCAAGTCACATTGCGCCACAAGCTGGCAACCAGCAGCAGTTGCCAGACCCTGCACCTTTGCAATCACGGGCACCGGCAAATTCTGAATGCTCAGCATCATGCGCGTGCACTGGGCAAACAGCGTTTGGTAATAAGCCAGCTCGGGGTGCGCAAACATTTCCTTGAGGTTGTGACCCGCGCAAAAAGCCTTGCCTTCGGCGGCGATCACCACTGCGCGCGCGGTGGCATCCAGCGCAACAAAATCAAGCGCCGCTTGCAGGGCGGCCAACATGTTTTCGCTCAAGGCATTGAAGCTGCTGGCGCGGTTAAGGGTCAGGTAGTGAATGCCCCGCTCATCGCGGACGTGAAGAAGGGGCGGCAAATCGGCCGATACGCTGTGCATAAAAAACTCCTACAGATCGGCCAGTACGCGAATGTGCGCTTCAACGCTTCTGGCCAGTGCGTTCAGGTTGTAGCCCCCTTCGAGTGAGGAGACGATGCGGCCCTGCGCGTGGCGTTTGGCCACGTCCTTGATGCGCTGGGTGATCCAGGCGTAATCTTGCTCAACCAGCCCCATCTGGCCCAGATCGTCGTCGCGGTGGGCGTCGAAACCAGCGCTGATAAAGATCATTTCAGGCTTGAAGGCTTCAAGGCGGGGTATCCAATACGTTTCGATCAGCTCACGCACCGCCATGCCTTTGGTGTAAGCCGCAACCGGCAGGTTGACCATGTTGGCCGCTGGATGACTGGTGCCGCTGTAGGGGTACAGCGGGTGCTGGAAAAAACTCACCATCAAAACCCGGTCATCGCCGTGCAAGATGTCTTCGGTACCATTTCCGTGGTGCACGTCAAAGTCAACAATCGCCACACGCTTCAGGCCATGGCGCTCCAGTGCATAACGTGCGCCGACCGCCACGTTGTTGAAAAAACAAAATCCCATGGCTTTATCATGGCAGGCATGGTGGCCCGGTGGACGTACGGCACAAAAAGCATTCTCCAGCTCCCCGGCCATCACGCTGTCAGTAGCCGCCAGCACCGCACCAGAAGCACGCAAGGCCGCATTCCAGGTGTGCACGTTGATGGAGGTGTCGGGGTCAATCTGGGCGTAGGTTGGCCCGCCCGCCTGGATGTCGTCTGCCAGCTGGTCACTCAGACCACGGATGGCGGCCACCATCATGCGGTCATGCGCCAGCTCAATGTCACCGACTGCCGCCTGTCGGGCCTCCCGGCAATCCAGTGCGTCCTTGACGCCGGTTGCCAACAACCAGTCTTCAATGGCGTCGAGTCGCTCGGGGCACTCGGGGTGGCCTGCGCCCATTTCATGTTTCCAGCAGTCTTTATGGGTGAAATATCCGGTGGCGTTCATGGCGTAAATATTTTCGGGTAACGTACCCGCTATGCAAGTCAAAGAAAAACTTCAGGCACTCCTAAATCAGCTTAACACGGTCATTGTCGGCAAACCTGCGCAGGTGCGTGACTGCGTGGCCTGCCTTCTCGCGGGCGGGCACTTGCTGATTGAAGACGTGCCTGGCGTAGGCAAGACCACGCTTGCCCATGCACTGTCACGCTCGTTTGGCCTGCATTTTTCGCGAGTCCAGTTCACAGCTGATTTGATGCCAAGTGATTTGTCCGGCGTGTCGATTTACGAGCGCCAGAAAGAAGGTTTTATCTTTCACCCCGGTCCGATATTTGCCCAGGTACTGCTGGCAGACGAGATCAACCGCGCCAGCCCCAAAACCCAAAGCGCATTACTGGAGGCCATGGAGGAAAAGCAGGTAACTATTGAAGGCGCGACGCGGCCCCTGCCGGTGCCTTTTTTTGTCATCGCCACCCAAAATCCGCACGACCAACTGGGCACCTACGCCCTGCCCGAGTCGCAACTGGACCGCTTCCACATGCGGATTTCGCTGGGCTACCCGGACCGTGCGGCGGAGCGTGAATTGCTCCGGGGCAGCGACCGGCGCGACATGGTCGACAACCTCGTTGCTGTGCTGACCCCCCACGACCTGCTGGAACTACAACGCCAGGTCAGCCAAGTGCATGCCGCCGAACCGCTGCTGAACTACCTGCAGGACCTGATGGCAGCAACGCGTTCGGGCCGATGGTTTTTACAGGGTTTAAGCCCCAGGGCCGGGATAGCCGTGATGCGCGCTGCCAGGGCGCAGGCCTTTTTAAGCCACCGTGATTACGTGGCGCCGGACGACATTGCCTCTGTACTACCCCAGACGACGGCGCACCGGTTGATTCCCGTCAGTGATGCCGGTCGTGGTGCGCTGGAGCAGGTACGCGCCATGCTCGACGCCGTGCCCCTGCCTTAAACATTAGCCATGGCTACACTGGCAATGATTTTCAATCCGATGGCGTCAGTGCGCAGCCGTTTCCGGTCATGGTTTGAGAATCGCCTGCCCTTGAGTGACCAGGTAACGCTTAACCAGCACACAGTCTACATCCTGCCCACCCGCCCCGGCCTGATGCTGGGCGTGACGCTATTGATATTGCTAGTCGCCTCGATCAACTACCAGCTCAATCTGGGTTACCTGCTGACGTTTTTGCTGGCTGGCAGCACGCTGGTGGGCATGCATGTGTGCCACGGAACCCTGCACGGTCTTGCTATGAACTTAATAGCGCCTCCTGCAACATATGCGGGGACTACAGCCGCTATTGATGTAAAACTGACGAATGCCCGGCGATCTGCGCGGTATGGTATCGGCTTGCGGGTACTGAACCCGCAAGATATCTCTGCGCAAAAAGAAAGAATGACCAAACAGGAAGCGCACTGGTCCTGGACAGATGTACCCGCACAAGGCAGCAGCATGGTCCAGGTGGCGTTCACGCCGCCCAGGCGCGGCCTTCACCGCCTGCCCACGCTGACCGCCGAAACGCGCTTTCCGTTGGGTACCTTTCGGGTCTGGACGGTCTGGCGACCGGCCGCGCTGATTTTGGTTTACCCGGCACCTGAGACCAGCCCGCCCCCTTTACCGCCCTGCGAACCCCGCGCCGGAGGTGCAGCAACAGCGGCCCGGTCGCAAAGCACCGGGGAATTTGATGGTGTGCGCAGCTACCGGCGCGGTGACCCCTTGAAACTTGTGGTCTGGAAAAAAGCCGCCAAGGCTGATGAACACGCAGGCAATCAAAGCGGGGGCCTGGTGGTGCGCGATACTCAGCAAGTCCAGCGCCATGAGCTCTGGCTGGACCTGATGCAGGCCGGTACACTTGACACCGAACACAAGCTTGCGCGCCTCTGCGCAT
Source organism: Polaromonas sp. (assembly GCA_025352405.1). Lineage (GTDB taxonomy): Bacteria > Pseudomonadota > Gammaproteobacteria > Burkholderiales > Burkholderiaceae_C > Polaromonas. The sequence continues at coordinate 5,000 of JANXTM010000311.1, read as the reverse complement.
GGGTGTTGCAGTCTGAAAGGCTCGGACTGAACTATGGTTTGCGTCTGCCCTCGCTGGTCATTGCGCCGGCTTGCGGCGAAGCCCACAAACGCCTGTGTCTTGAGGCGCTGGCGCTGTGCTGAACGCGTTCGCCAGCCGCATGGGCAACCTGCCACGTGACAGCCGTGACACGCTATTTTTGCTACTGGTCATCGCTTGGGTGCTCTCACCGCAGACCGCTTATTTGCCTTGGTGGTGCAGTGCACTGGCAGGGGCGGTACTGATCTGGCGCGGCACGCTGGCCTATTGCAGCCGCGCATTACCGGGCAGGTGGTGGTTACTGGCGCTTTTGGTGATCACTATTGCCGCCACGCTATTTACCTACAAAACGCTGCTTGGGCGAGATGCTGGCGTCACACTTTTGGTGGTGCTGATCACCCTGAAAACGCTGGAGCTGCGGGCAAGGCGTGACGCTTTTGTGGTGTTTTTTCTCGGCTTTTTCTGCATGTTAAGTAATTTTTTCCACTCACAATCGCTGCTGACGGCGTTCAGCATGCTGCTGGGGCTGCTAGGGCTGATGACGGTGCTGGTCAACGCCCACATGCCCGTCGGTAAACCGCCCCTAACGCATGCCGCAAAAACGGCTGGATGGATGGCCTTGCTGGGAGCACCCGTCATGGTGGTGCTGTTTTTGCTCTTCCCGCGTCTGGCTCCGTTGTGGGGTGTACCTGGTGACGCCACAACCGCTCGCAGCGGCTTGAGTGAAAAAATGCAGATTGGCAACATAGCCAGGCTGGCACTGGACGACAGCGTGGCCCTGCGCATCAAGTTTGAAGATACCCCCCCACAGCAGAAAGACATGTATTTTCGTGGGCCGGTGCTGTCCAGTTTTGACGGCCGGGAATGGCGCCCGCCATTTTTCAGCTTTGCGGCAAGCTACGGTGTCACGGCCAATCTGACAATATCTGGCGCGCCCATCCGGTATGAGGTCACCATGGAGCCCACCAGCCGTGCCTGGCTTATGGTGCTGGACGCGGCACCTGAAAGCCCGGTGCTTGCGGGCTACCAGAGCGTGATGCAGGACGATCTGCAATGGTTGGCCAACCGTCCGGTTACTGAGCTGGTTCGCTACCAGGCACAAAGCTACACCACATTCAAGCATGGTCCGACGCAAGCCGTTTCCGGTCTGCGTGAATTTGTCGAATTGCCCCCCGGCTTTAACCCGCGCACACTGGCGCTGGCCGCCCAGATCCGCAGCGAGGCGCGTTACGCCACTGCGGGCAGTGACACACTGGTGCAAGCCGTGCTCGAGCGCCTGCATAACGGGGGCTACACCTACACGCTGGAGCCAGGCGTGTCTGGCAAAGACACCGCCGACGAATTCTGGTTTGACCGTAAGGAAGGATTTTGCGAACACATTGCGTCGGCTTTTGTGGTGCTGATGCGGGCACTTGACGTTCCAGCGCGCATCGTCACCGGCTACCAGGGCGGTGAACGCAACGCCGTTGATGGTTTTTGGGTAGTGCGCAACAGCGACGCGCACGCTTGGGCAGAAGTCTGGCAGGAAGGCCTAGGGTGGGTGCGAGTAGATCCGACGTCGGCAGTGTCACCGGGTCGGACCGGCACTTTTGAAAGATTGACGCTGCCCCAAGGAGTGGTAGGCCAGGCCTTGCGCACCATCAGCCCCGGTTTTGCAGCCCAGTTGCGCGCCACTTGGGAAGCCGTCAACAACGGGTGGAACCAATGGGTGCTCAATTACACCCAGGGCAGGCAGCTCAATTTGCTCAAAAATATCGGCTTCGAATCGCCCAGCTGGGAGCACTTGAGCTACATATTGATCGGTGCCATTGTGCTTGCAAGCGCTGCGGGCGGCGTATGGACACTTTGGGACAACACTCAGCATGACCCCTGGTTGCGCCTGCTGGCTAGAGCACGTAAGCGACTTGCAAAAGCGGGCATAGAGAGTACGGCGGCGACGTCACCGCGCAAACTAGCCGGAATGGTACTGGCGAAAGGCAGCCCGACTTGCAGTCAAGCCGGACATGCACAAGACCAGATGTTCCACGACTGGCTGATACAGCTGGAAATACAGCGTTATGCTGTTGATGTAGCGGATATAAACCCAGATCATGCACACATGCAAAAAACAAGACTGAAGCAACTCCAACAGCAATTTGGTACGCTGGTTTGGCCCGCTTAAAGCTTGGCCAACATTTTGTGCTTGTCCCAGTTCGCCTGATTTTGCTGATTTTCTACCCCATGACACTTCATCCGACACTGCAACCCATACTTGAGAATCCGCCGCGTAACGCCCTGCGATCTGTGAACCGCCTCGCCGGAATTACGCAAAAGGTCTTTATCCGATTGTTATTAGCTACATTTTTCATAGCGTATAGCGCCCGTATTGCTTACTCACAAGAGCAAAAACAAGCGGTAATTTCAAACTCTTCCGCGGTGCAAGGCTCGCTCTACGCCGCGCGACTCGAAGCCATGCAATTTGCAGATGACCTGGCTGCCAGGCGCGACCTCGACCAGGCCTGGGTGCGCGACGTGATGGGACAAGCCCGCAATTTGCCCATGGTCTCGCGCTTGATGCAACCACCCGCCAAGGCATTTGTCAAAAACTGGCGCGTCTACCGCAGCCGCTTTATTGACCCGATTCGCATTGATGCCGGCGTCAAGTTCTGGCGCACCAACCGCAGCACCCTGGAACGAGCCGAGAAACAATACGGCGTTCCAGCTGAGATCATTGTCGGCATCATCGGCGTGGAAACCATTTACGGCCGAGACACTGGCAGCTTTCGCGTGATGGACGCACTCACCACGCTGGCGTTTGACTTCCCGGCAACACATCCGCGCGCCAAAGAGCGCAGCGATTTTTTCAAAGGTGAGATTGAGCAGTTTTTAACGCTGCAGAACCGCCGGGGTGCCAGTGTCGTGCAGACGCTGTCGGTCAAGGGCAGCTACGCTGGTGCCATGGGCATGCCGCAGTTCATGCCGTCCAGTTGGGCCAAATATGCAGTGGATTTCGACGGCGACGGACACATCGATTTATGGAACAGCCCCGCAGACGTGATTGGCTCGGTTGCCAACTACTTCAAGGCCTTCAACTGGCAAACCGGCATGCCCACGCATTACCCCGTGAGCTTTGATAAAAGCCACCTCGACATGGACGCACTGATGGCCCCTGATATTCTGCCCACCTTTAGCGTGGCCAGCTTCGCGGCCAAAGGCGCGGTGCTGACAGGCGAGGCCTTGCAGCACAAAGGCCCCCTTGCATTGATTGAGCTGCTGAACGGCCCTGACGCGCCTAGCTACGTCGCAGGTACCGACAACTTTTACGCAATTACCCGCTACAACTGGAGCAGCTATTACGCTATGGCAGTCATTGAACTGGGGCGGGAAGTCGCAGCCCGGGTCAGACTGCCGTAGTGGCAGACCCTGACGAACCATGCCATGAAATCCTTTAGACAGGAACCGACGAGAATGTGCTGGGGTCAGCCAGCGTGGCAGACGCCTTTCCAAGCGTGAAACGAAATTCAGCCCCTTCTCCGGGCGCGGCGAGCGCCCAGATTCTTCCTTCATGTCGGTTCACGATGCGATGCACCAAGGCCAGCCCGATACCGTTGCCACTAAAAACACCGGGCTCGTGCAGACGTTGAAACGTCACGAAAAGTTTGTCTGCGTAAGCCATGTCGAAACCAACGCCGTTGTCTCTCACTACATAAACCGTGTCTTCGCCCGGGACAACTTGAACGCTTACAGAAATGTGTACATGGGTCTGCTTTGAAGTGAATTTCCATGCATTGCCAAGCAGGTTTTGCATCAAGGTATGCAACAGTTGTGGATCACCCTGCACGACCACCCCGCGCTCAATGCTGATCTCAGCGCCGCGATGTGGGGCCAACGCCCTGAATTCTCGCATCAGTTTTTCCGCCATGGCTGTCAGGTCCACGGTCTTCATTTGCAGTGGCTCAAGCGACAGCTTGGCCAGCAGCAGCATGCCGTTGATCAACTCGCCCATCTGTTGAACCGCGGTGTGTATCCGGTCAAGGTAGTGCACGCCCTTCTCGTCAAGCCGGCCTGAAACCCGCTTGGCAAGTAACTGGCTGAAACCATCTATGGCAATCAAGGGGGCGCGCAAATCATGCGACACCGCATAAGCAAATGCTTCGAGCTCCTGGTTTAGCGCTTCGAGCTGCGCAGTACGCGCGCGCACCCGGTCCTCCAGGTCGCCATTGAGGCGCAGAATACCTTCCTCAAAAACCATTCGCGCCTCGATTCGTTCCTGCACCTCCTGCTGTAGTCGCTGGTTCGCATCAGCCAGCGCAGAGGACTCGCGCTTCAAGGCCTGGTTGACAACCATCAAACGTCCAGCGTAGCGGGCTTTTCGATCAGCCAAGTGGCTGTCAAAGATTGAAATGACCAGCGTCATGGTCAACATCGCGAGCGTAAATGTAATCACGGTTGCGGCCAGCCAATCGTTGTTGCTGTTGTCGACTGGCACCGTGCAAATGCTGCCGGCCGCAAAATTAGCCGCCGCCATACCGGTGTAGTGCATGCCGGCAATAGCTGCCCCCATCACCAAGCCGCCAAGGCAGCGCTTGCCAAACGATCTGGAAACGCCAGGCGCCTGCAAATGCAGGGCCAGCCAGAGCGCAAGGCAGGAAGCGGCGACCGCGATAACTACCGACAGCGCGACTAGCCACGGATCATATGCAATGTTGGGGCTAATCCTCAGGGCAGCCATTCCCGAGTAGTGCATGACGACGATACCGGCGCCCATCAGCGAGCCACCCCAAGCAAGTCGGCCCCAACCTGGTTCTTTCTGGTTAATAAAAACCAGTATGAATCCGGCGCTCATGACCGCGATAAGCAGCGATAACAAGGTCCACTCGACGTCATAGATCATCGGGATAGACAGGTTGGCGGCCAGCATGCCGACGAAGTGCATGGACCAAATTCCAATGCCCATCGAGACGCCCCCGCCTGCCAACCACAACAATGACCAGAACCGCCCG
>JANXTM010000309.1 GCA_025352405.1 Polaromonas sp. | reverse complement strand
TGGGGCCGGTGGTGATCAGGCCTTTGGCAATCAGCGACTTCACAGCCTCGCGCACGACGGTACGGCTGATGCCGAGTTCTTCGCACAGCATGGGTTCAGGCGGCAGCGAACTACCTGCGGCGTAGCGGCCCGCGATGATCGCTTCACCGAGGTGGTCAACCGTGTTGCCGTGAACGTTTTTAATCATGAAGAGACGTTCATCAGCCGCGCACAAAAAGCGTTACCAGCGGGTCGCTGCCAGCCTGGCAACTCCAATGGCCATGTACTGCGGGGTCGAAGGTCGCGCCTTGCGGCAGCGTGTCGGCCGAATAGAAGTGGTCACCCGGCCCGAAAACCCGCGACACGCCACCCTGCAGGCCAATCTCCATCTGGCCACCGAGAATGAAAACCCATTGATTGTGCGGCGAGCAATGAAACTGGCTGCGAAATCCCACGGGGCTATGGCGCAGCTGGTAGCCACCCGATGGCATCAAGGCCGACAGCATGGATTGCGGTGATCCTTCAGGCAAGGCAATGCGTTCATCCCTGAATTTCGCCCGACCATCGGTATCGGTAAATAAAATCACTTTGTTAAAAACAGTCACGTCGTGCTCCAGTCCATGTAAGTGATGGTGGGTCATTGATGCGTTAAACATCAGTGACATGAGGTCATGCCATTTCCGTGCCCGCCGGGGCCTCGGATGGTGCACCTCCAAAGTCCAGTTGCACCTTCATGGCCTTGCCCTTGTCACCTGCCAGCGTGAACGCTTCGCTGGCCTTGTCGAAGGACAAAATATCGGAGATCACCGGCCGACCGTCGATCAACTTCTGATTAAGAAAGCGCACAGCCACAGAAAACTCTGAATGAAAACGGAAGGTACCGCGCAAGTCTATTTCTTTTGCTACAAGCGTGTTCATGGGCAGTGAAATATTTCCGCCCAGGCCAATCGCCACGATCACGCCGCGCGGTGCCACCACATTGAGCCCACCGAGAAGCGCGCGTTCGTTGCCCGAGGCCTCGAACATCACATCAAAATAACCCTTGTCGGCGGCATACGGCGCAAGGCCATCCGGCTCCTTCACCAAATTAATGGCTTTGTCCGCGCCCATGCTGACGGCGCAAGCCAGTGGCAGCGCCGCAATATCAACCGCAACAATTTCGGCAGCCCCTGCACGGCGCAGGCTAGCAATCAGCAAGGCGCCAATGGGCCCACAACCTGTAACCAGCACACGCTTGCCAAACACCGTACCGGCCCGCGTGATCGCATGCAGCCCCACCGAAAGTGGCTCGGCCAGCGCAGCCTCAGTCAAGGGCAAGTCGTCGGCCACCAGATGAGCCTGGGACGCGTCAATGACCAGCATCTCGCGAAATGCGCCCTGTACGTGCGGAAACCGCATCGCGCTCCCGTAAAAACGCATGTCCAGGCAATGGTTGTGTTGGCCGATCTGGCAGTATTTGCACAACCCGCAGGGGCGCGACGGCGACACCGCGATGCGCTGGCCTCGCTGGTAACCCGTGATGCCACTGCCGACCTCATTGACAATGCCAGACACCTCGTGTCCTAAAACCATGGGCTCCCTGATGCGCACCGTGCCGAAACCACCATGCTGAAAGTAATGCAGGTCGGAGCCGCAGATTCCGCCAAAAGCGACCCGCACGCGCAATTGCTGCGGCCCCAGCGGCTCCACTGCCTGCGAGTCAAAGCGCAGGTCTAGGGGTGCATGGCAAACGATGGCACGCATACATACTCCAGTCAAAGTGTGGCGGTCACGCCGCCGTCGACGTACAAAACATGGCCATTGACAAAATTTGATGCGTCGCTGGCCAGGAACACGGCGGCACCGCCCAGCTCGGCTACCTCACCCCAGCGCCGGCTTGGGGTGCGGCCCGTAAGCCAGGCGCTAAAAGCTTCGTCAGCAACCAATTTTTCGGTGAGCTCGGTCTTGAAGTAACCGGGGCCCAGGCCATTAACCTGCAAGCCATGCGGGCCCCAGTCAATCGCCATGCCCTTGGTCAGCATTTTTACAGCGCCCTTGCTGGCCATGTAAGGCGCGATGTTTGGCCGCCCCATCTCGCTTTGCACAGAGCAAATATTGATCATCTTGCCGTGCCCACGAACAATCATCTTGCGGGCCACGGCCTGGCCCATCAGAAACACGCTGTCGACGTTGGTCCGCATGAGTCGGTGCCAGTCTTCTACAGCAAAATTCTCAAGCGGTGCGCGCAGCTGCATGCCGGCGTTGTTGATCAGTATTTCAATCGGTCCGATCGACGATTCGATGTCGTCAATGGCGGCCTGCACTGCCAGCGCCTGGGTGACATCGAAGCTGCTCGTATGCACCGACAGACCTTCGGCGCGCAGCACCGCCATCGCTTGCGCCAGCTTTGGAGCGTCCCGACCGTTAAGCACCACGTCTGCGCCGGCCTCGCCCAGCGCGCGAGCGAGCGCAAAACCAATGCCAGCAGATGATCCTGTGACCAGCGCCAGCCGGCCATCAAGCCTGAAAGAATTTGTAGCCACTGTGACTTACCGCAGCCGGGAACCGGTGGCCTCGTCGAAGAGGTGCGCCTTGCTGGCATCAATTTCAAGGTGGATCACGTCGTCGGGTCGCGCAGCGGTGCGGCCATGCATGGCCACAACCACGCGCGAACTACCAACCTCCAACAACAGCTCGGTCTCTGCGCCTGTGGGCTCCACAACAATCACCTTTGCCGGAATACCAGCTCCCGTAGCAGACACCGTGATGTCAGTGGGCCGCACGCCATAGGCAACAGCCTGGCCGTCAACGGCCTGCGCCAATGGATTCGCGGGCCAGCAGTGGCCTTGCGCTTCTACCCAGGTCCGACCATCGGCCACGCGCAGCGTCCCCTTCAGCACATTCATGGATGGCGAGCCTATGAATTGCGCAACAAACAGGTTGCCTGGATGGTCGAACAGCTCGAGCGGCGTGCCGATCTGCTCAATGATGCCGTCGTGCATCACGACAATGCGGTCAGCCATCGTCATGGCTTCAATCTGGTCATGGGTAACATACACGGTTGTCGTTTTCAGGCGCTGGTGCAAGGCCTTGATCTCGGCGCGCATGGCCACCCGCAGTTTGGCGTCCAGATTGGAGAGCGGCTCGTCAAAGAGAAACACCTTCGGGTCGCGCACGATGGCGCGGCCCATGGCCACGCGTTGGCGCTGGCCGCCGGAGAGTTCGCGCGGAAAGCGGTCCAGCAAGGGGTCAAGGTTCAGTATGCGCGCCGCGTCACCGACACGCTGGTTGGTGAGCCCCGCATCCGCCTTGCGCAGCTTCAGGCTGAAGGCCATGTTGTCACGCACGGTCATGTGTGGGTAAAGCGCGTAGCTCTGAAATACCATGGCAATGTCACGGTCCTTGGAGTCCAGGTCGTTAATGACCTTGCCGTCGATCGCAATCTCGCCACCAGTGATTTCCTCCAGCCCCGCCAGCATTCGCAGCAAGGTTGATTTGCCGCACCCAGAGGGGCCAACCAGCACTACAAACTCACCATCGGAGATGTCAAAGCTGATCCCGTGAATGATTTTTATCTTGCCGAAGGACTTTTCAATATTGCGAAACGATACAGAAGCCATGATTTGTTTATTTCCGAGTCAGCTTTTTACAGCGCCGGCGGTAAGGCCCGACACCATGTAACGCTTGAATACATAGTAAATAGCCGCTGGCGGCAATGCGTAAATAAGTCCGGTTGCCATTAGCAGCTCCCAGGGCGAATCATCTGCCGAAAGAAAATTACCGAGCGCAACCGCAAGCGTCACACTGGTGTCTTTTGATAGCAGCAAAAACGCGTAAAGGTATTCATTCCAGGCCAGCAGCAGCGCGTAAGTCCCCACCGCTACCAGCGACGGCACCATCAGCGGCAGGTACACCAGGCGGAATAGCTGCAGAGCGGTAGCCCCGTCCATCCTGGCCGCTTCATCGAGCTCCCAGGGTAACTTGTCAGATGCTTGCTTGAGCACCCAGATGCAATACGGCGAAGCAATGGTCACCATCGCCAGGATCAGTGAAATCTGATGGTTGAGCAAACCATAGTTACCCATGGTCTTGTACATGGGGACCGCAAGAAAAGCTGCCGGAATGAAATAGGTAAACAGTGCGAGGTTCATCACCGTCCGACCGCCAGGTACTTTGAGGCGGCTGATGGCAAACGCTGCGCAGGTGGAAATAAACAGTGTCAATACCCCCACCGAGACAGCAATAATGAAGGAGTTACCCAGCTGCTGCCAAAAGTGGTCCAGATAAAAATGCTTTTGCCCAAAGACGAACTCGAAGTTGCGCAGCGTTGGATCTTTCGGCCACAGCCGGCCAGATGTCGCCTGGTCTCTTGCCGAGATCGAGAACAAGAACATGTGGTAAATCGGAATCATGGTCCACAGAAAAACCGGGATGCCGATCAACAGCAACTTGGCCTCGGTTGTGACAGCCTTCAACACAGAGCGGCTCATTTGGACAACCTCTTCATCATGAAATACACCAGTGGCAGCACCAGCGGCAAGGCGACGACGATTGAGGCCAGCGACAAGTCCACCTGATCCAGCCGCAGATAGCGGATACCCAGCGTGGCGAGCACGTGCGTCAGGTCTGCAGGTCCACCGCCCGTCAGCAGGTACACACTATTGAAATCACCGAGCGTCCAGATCATCGACAAGATGGTGGACGTCAGGAACAGCGAACGCATGGATGGCCAGGTGATGAAGCAAAACTTTTGCCACATGGTGGCACCGTCAACCGAAGCGGCCTCATATTGCTCCCCCGGAATCGCCATGCGCCCTGCCAGCAAAATAAGCGTCCAAAATGGCAGGGATTTCCAGATGTGTGCCAGCATCGACAGTGACAGCGCCAACGTTGGATCGTTGAGCCAGTTCGGGCCATCGAGACCGGTCAATCTGTAAATCAGCGCGTTGACAACGCCCCACTCCGGATTAAGCATGAAACGCATCGACAAAATGGTCGGAATAGATGGTACGGCCCACGGCAGAATGAAGACAACCGAAAGAATCTTCACCCACCATCGGGTATTTAAAAAGAAACCGGACAGGCCCATGGCCAGCAGCATCTTGATGTTGACCGCAACCACGACGAACACGATGGTGTTGATGACCGTCCGGAAGAAAATGGGGTCAGCAAAGAGCCGCTCATAACTATCCGGATGGCGTGCCAGCCACAGCCCGTAACCCACCGGGTAAATTACAAAAACAAGAAAAATAAGAATGTACGGCACAACCAGCAGCAGGCCCCACTTTTCCCATGACGTGAATAGTTTGGGAACAGGCTTCGAGTGTTGGCTCGGCCGATCAATGGCAACAGTGCTCATGGCGTATCAATAAGGAGGTGCGCGCCGCCAGCCGGACAACCCGACCGGCGGTGCAACAGTCTTTCAGTGGTAGGGGCGGCTTAGTTGGCAACCGTCTTGATGCGGGCAATCATTTCATCGACCGCCTTGTCCACCGGAATCTTTTCGTTGATCACGCGGTTGGCCGCCTTGGCCCAGACGTTTTCATTGTTGAGAATCGTGAACTTGTAGTTCTTGGCAAACTCGAAATTGACCGTTCCGTTCGCATACTGGTTGTAAACCGACAGTCGGTGCGAGTCAGCCTTCCAGAACGGACGCTCCTGCGCAGCTTTCGTCACCGGAAACCAGCGGCCGAGCGAGCCTTCAACGTAAGGCGTCAGGTTTTCTTCCTGCATTAAAAAAGCCACGAACTCTTTGGCGCGCGTCTTGTTTTTGGCCTGGCTGAACACGACACCGGTCTTCACGGCTGTACGGTAAACCATCTTGCCGCCATCCGGCTTGTTGGGAAAACCAGCGGTCCGAATGCGTTCGGTGTAATTTTTCTTCGCGTTCTCACGCTCCTCGGGCTTCAAGGCGGCGTTGTTCATGTCATCAAGCCATTTCGCAGCGATGGAAATCGTCGCGTTGTGGGTCATGACCGTGGTCTTGTTATGAAACGCAACATTGTTGTCCGGGTCTTTCCAGCTGGTCGATGAAGGTGGTGAACATCCCTTGGTGTAGGGCGCCACGTAGTCGGTCAAAGCGTTGATCAGGCCCGCCCGCACGCTCGGGTCGTCAACCAGCAATTTGCCACTGTCGTTGACCAGCTTCACGTTGTATGCATCCATGAAAGTCAAGAACGAATAAAACGAGTCGCTTGAATCCACGCCTAGCGGCTGACCAATGCCAAAGGTACGCAGCCCTGTTTTTTGACGACTGGCAGGCTGCACCTTGTCGCACCAGAAAGACCAGTAGCTTTTCCAGTCTTTCGGAATATCAGACTCCTTGAAACCCGCATCACTGAGCATGTCTATCCAGTACTCGATGTGCATGGTCTGCTGCTTGATCGGAAAGGCGTAGTACGCGCGTGTTTTGGCGGAATTGTTGTACAGGAAGGTGGTTTCTACCGTGTTCGCCGCAAAGCGCGTACGGATAGGGTCGATCACGCTGCTGATGTTTTCGAGCTTGCCGTCGAATGCCCACTTGCCGGTCACCTGGAAGTCGTAAACGTCGGCATAAGCAACATCAGGCGGATTACCGGAATCGAGCGCAGCGACCGTCTTGGGAATCATGTCCTGCACAGGATACTGGGACAGTTCGACCTTCACGCCCTTGTGCTTTTCTTCATACTTCTTGATAGCGGCAAAGAGTGCGTCGTCTTCAGCTTTGTAAAAGCCCTTGACCCACCAGACGTTTAGTTTTTCCTGGGCTGCGACATGTCCCGCGGTGACCAGGCCTGCCGCGAACATCGCGGTGGCAAGAATTGTCTTAAGCTTCATTTTGATTTGTCTCCTGTTGAGGTTGATTTATGAATTACCCGAACCCAGCACCTTCGGTACGTAAAAGTG
>JANXTM010000050.1 GCA_025352405.1 Polaromonas sp. | reverse complement strand
AATGGCGAACTCTTTAACCACTGGCGCCTGTTTTACGAAGGTCAGTCGCGCGAGATTCAAGTCAGTGGCGACAGGGCTGCCGATGACGGCGCCTTGGTGCGCAAGTGGGCTTTGCAGGGATTCGGCATTGCCTACAAATTGCGGCTGGATATTCACAGCGACCTGGCCTCGGGGCAGCTCATTGATCTTTTTCCCGATGCCCAGTGCGAACAGGTTCCGCTGTATGCCGTCTATCCAAGCCGACAGTACCAGCCAGCCCGATTAAAGGCATTGCTTGAATTCCTTCAACAAGCTTTTCAGGCGTCAAAAGGTGGCGCATAAGCGAGCCCTCCCACCCCACGCTGTCCGCGCCTCACCAGTTGCTGCCTCAGCGTTTATGGCCGCGCCCGGAAAAGCTGCAACTACGCCACATTTGAAAAACGAAACATGGCGAATCTTTTCAATATTGACTGGTGGTCGGCTGGACTATCGGCACACGTCCAGATGCGGACTTGGTAAACACGATGTTGGATGTGGCTATCGAGACGGTTGCCACCAGCAAAAAAAGGCCCATCGTTTACTCTGATCGCGGTGGCCACTATCGCTGGCCTGGCTGGCTCTAGCGGATGCGCAACGCAAAACTGATCCGCTCAATGTCGCGCAAGGGATGCTCGCCCGACAATGCGGCTTGTGAGGGATTTTTCGGGCGGCGGAAAACAGAGTTTTTTTATCCTCGGAACTGGCAGGACATCACTACCGACCAATTCATCAAGATCGTTGATTACTACATCCGCTGGTATAAAGAAAAGCGCATTAAGATCTCCCTTGGCTCACTCAGTCCCTTCGAGCACCGAGTGAGCCTTGGATTTGCCGCATAAACCAGTCCAAGTTTTACGCCGCACCCCTAGTGGTTCAGTTTTTGGTCGGCGGCAACATACGTCATTAATCCGGCAGCACTGCTGTCACTTCAATTTCAATCTGCGCCCGGTCTTCTACCAGCCCCGACACCTCCACACAGGTCATGGCCGGGAAGTTTTTACCCATGACTTCGCGGTAGACGCCGCCGAGCTCTTTGAGGCGTGCCACATATTCCACGCGGTCTGTCACGTACCAGGTCATGCGCACCATGTGCTCAGGGCCTGCACCAGCTGCTTTCAATACGGCGATGATGTTTTGTAAGGCCTGGCGGGTCTGGACAATAAAGTCATCGCTTTCAAACTGCTGCAATTCGTTCCAGCCGATTTGACCGCCGACAAAAATCAGTGCACCTCTGGCGAGGACGCCGTTGGCGTAGCCCCTGGGTTCGGCCCAATCGGGTGGTTGCAGCTTTTTCATGGTGTCTCTTGTCCATTGTTTTGAAGGTAGGGCAGCAAGGCTTGCCGGAGGTCATCGGGAATACGCACGGGTTTGCCGAAAGGGATTGTCGAATACACCACAACACCACTGGCGCGCAACCTGACGTGCCCCCTACCTGTGATGTCGTAGTCCATGGCAATGCTTGAATTGCCCAGCTTTGAAAGCGTCAGATGGATGTTGACGTCGTCACCGTTGCGGCACATGCCCAAAAATCGGGTTTTCAGATCAATAATGGGCACGCCGTGACCCGCATTGATCATGTCGTGCTCTGGAAAACCAATATGGGCAAAAAAATCTTCCTGCACTTCATGCAGCAGATAAAAAAACTGCGGGTAAAAAACAATGCCAGCCGGGTCGCAGTGGTGAAAGCGAATTTTCTTTGGAGCACTAAATTTCATGGGGAGCGCAGCTTGAATCGTTGCAATTTTCCTGTTTCAGTGCGTGGCAAGTTGCGTACAAACTCGATCTGGCGCGGGTATTTGAACGGGGCCAAAGTCGCTTTGACATGATCTTGCAGAGCCTTGATGGTCTCTGGTGATTCAGCATGATCCGGCTGCAACACGACGAAGGCCTTGATCACCATGCCGCGCTCGTCATCTGGCAGGCCGATCACACCGCACTCGGCGACTGCGGCATGTTTGAGCAGGGCGTCTTCAACTTCGGGTCCACCGACGTTATAGCCTGCCGTGATGATCATGTCGTCATCGCGTGCCTGGTAGAAAAAGTAGCCATCGGCATCCTGCATGAAAGCGTCGCCTGGGAAGTTCCAGCCATCCTTGACATAGGTGGTCTGGCGGGGGTCATCCAGGTATTTGCAGCCGGTCGGACCTTTTACAGCCAGCTTGCCGATGTTTCCGCGCGGAACCTCCTGCCCCTGGTCATCCACCACTTTCGCGGTGTAGCCGGGCACCACTTTGCCAATGGCACCGCGCCTGATGTCGCCTGGTGTGGTAGAGATGAAGATATGAAACATCTCGGTAGCACCAATGCCGTCGAGCAATTCGATGCCTGTGGCTTCTTTCCAGAGCTGGCGGGTGGCATCCGGCAGGGCCTCACCCGCGCTGACGCATGTACGCAGTGTGGGCAGGCCGTGCTGTTTTGCAAACGCCGCCATCTGCCGGTAAAGTGTCGGTGCGGTGTAGCAGATGGTGGCGCCCTTGTCGTTGATCAGCTTGACCATGGCTTCGGGGGTGTAGGCAATCGACGGGAAATACACCGAGGCACCCGCCGCAAAAGGAAACAGCAGCATGCCGCCCAGGCCAAAAGTAAAAGCCAACGGTGGTGAGCCCATCACGATGTCGTCGGAGGTAGCCCGCAGAACATGACGGGGCCATGCTAAGCAGGCGGCCAGTACATCGCGGTGCGAGTGAACAGCGGCTTTGGGTTTGCCCGTGGTGCCAGACGTAAAAGCCATCAGGGCGATGTCATCTGCAGCGGTGAGGCAGGGCGTGAAGCAGCCATTTTTACCGGCAGACAGCACGGCCAGTGAGCCGGGCGTATCCATCAGGTTGAAGGGGATGATGGTTTTGAGGGTACCCGTTTGCGCCTGGGCAGTGTGCAGTTCGTGCAGCAGGCTCGCATCGCACAGGGCAAGTAGTGGTTGCGCTTTTTCAATGATCTCGCCCAGCTCTTTGGCTCTCAGCAGCGGCATGGTAGCCACGGCAACCAGGCCCGCCTTGACCACTCCCAGCCACGCCAGCGCCATGCCGATGGAGTTGCCCCCGCGCAGCAGCACCCGGTTGCCGGGCACCAGTGCGAAGTCTTCGGTCAGGACTTGCGCGATGCGATTGATGCGATCTGCCGCGTCGGTATAGCTGAGGGTGATTTTGTCCGAACGCAGAAAAGGCCGATCTGACAGTCCGCGCAGTGCTATCTGGCTCAGCAGCACATCGACCAGATTGACTTGCGCTTCAATGGAAAACTCTGGCAAGTCGTAACGCATATCGGCACGCTGCTCGGGCGGCGGCAAGCGGTCATGGACAAAGCGGTCGGTCTGCACAGATTGAACTGCAGCTAGCGAGGAGGTCATGATTTCAGCACTGCCTTTCCAATGATGAGCTGTTGCA
>JANXTM010000048.1 GCA_025352405.1 Polaromonas sp. | reverse complement strand
TGGAGGTGTTGCAGGCGCTCTATGAAATGGCGCAGCGGCCTATTGCGGACGAGATCGTGCAGCTCATGCTGGCGGGCGACACGGCACTCAGCAAGGCCCCTGACGGCACGACAGCGCTGTCAACCCGACGCGCCGACCTGCGTGCCCGTACCGTCAATCAAGGCACCTACCTGGACAACATTGCCACGCATGACATCACCTTCGGCATCGGCCCTGCCGGTACGGGGAAAACCTATCTGGCTGTGGCCTGTGCGGTCGATGCGCTGGAGCGCAGCGCGGTGCAGCGCATTGTGCTGACGCGCCCTGCAGTTGAGGCAGGTGAGCGGCTGGGCTTTTTACCGGGTGATTTGAGCCAGAAAGTTGACCCGTATCTGCGCCCGTTGTACGACGCGCTTCATGAGTTGATGGGCTTTGAGCGCGTACAAAAGGCGTTTGAGCGCCAGCAGATTGAAATTGCACCGCTGGCTTTCATGCGTGGCCGCACGCTGAACCATTCATTCGTCATTCTTGATGAAGCGCAAAACACCACGCCAGAGCAGATGAAAATGTTTTTAACCCGCATCGGCTTTGGCAGCAAAGCCGTTGTGACAGGCGATGTGAGCCAGGTCGATTTGCCGCGCACGCAATTGAGCGGGCTGGTCGATGCCGAGCGCGTGCTCAGGCGCGTCAAGGGCATTGCGATCACGCGCCTGACAAGCGCGGACGTGGTGCGCCACCCGCTGGTAGCGCGCATTGTGGACGCGTATGACAAAACCCGCAGCGGCCCTGCTGGTGTGGACAGCGATGTCGATGCTTCTGACAGCGCTACTGATTCAATAGCGCCTCTCGCCCGTAAAACAAGCGCCAAGAGCAGAAATGGCTCTTAACCATTTGACGCTCTCGCTGCAATTTGGCGACCTTGCAGAAGCCGATGCGGCCCTGCACCGCGCCGCCTTGCCGCGCCACAGCGTAACGCGCTGGATTCGCCACGCGCTGGCAGCGGACGCCGAGATCACGGTACGCATCGTAGGCCTCGAAGAAGGCCAGGCATTAAACCGTGACTACCGGCAAAAAGACTACGCGACTAATGTGCTGACCTTTGACTACACACAAGCGCCCGTCGTCACAGCCGACCTGGTGCTGTGCGCGCCGGTGGTGGCCAAAGAAGCCAAAGAAAACAAAAAGACGCTGCAGGCCCACTACGCGCACCTCCTGGTACACGGCACGCTGCATGCGCAGGGCTGGGACCATGAAACCAGCGCGCAAGACGCCGAAGAGATGGAAGCGTATGAGGTTGAAATTCTGGCGAAGCTGGGCGTGATGAACCCGTACGCTTGATGCACGTGATGCACGTCAGCCGTAACTCAACAGTTTTAGAGCATAAAAAAGGCCCCTTCGGCAGCAAATATGGTCGCTACACGCTATCAAATAAATAGCAATTAACCCAGAGTCAAGTGCCCGGATCCATCCGCAAAGGAATCGTGACGGGTCCGTCATTGACCAGATGCACCTGCATATCGGCCCCAAACACGCCGGTTTGCACCACCGGGTGAAGCAGCCGCGCCCGCGCCACAAAGTAGTCGTATAGCCTGCGTCCTTCGTCTGGTGGTGCTGCCCCCGTGAAGCTGGGGCGGTTGCCGCCGGAGGCATCAGCGGCCAGGGTGAACTGGCTGACCACCAGCAGGCCACCACCGACATCCTGAACACTGCAGTTCATCTTGCCCAGATCGTCACTGAATATTCGCAGCTTGAGAATCTTGGCGAGCATTTTGTCGGCTTGCGCCTCGCCGTCGCCGCGCTCGGCGCAGACCAGCACCAGCAAACCCGGGCCGATGTGCCCGACGGTGGCACCGGCAATGACAACGCGGGCCTCGGTGACCCGCTGCAGCAATGCTTTCACGATGCCTGGTTATTCCGGTTCGCATTGGAAGCGAGAACAAGGCGTGAAGCTGCAGACAGTGCTTCAGAACGGCAAGGCGAAACAACGCAGTTATCGTTTTTAATGCGCATCGGAATCAGTCAGTCACGCCAGCGGCCACAAACAGCGGCTTGCCGGCGGGCCCCGACAGAAAGCCCACGAACTGCAGGGCCAGCGCCTGACTCTTGCTGGATGCAAGCGGCGCGGCGGTGTAAGAGGTGTAGTTTTGCACTTCAGCCGGCACCGGGCCGACCAGTTTGAGGCCTTTGCCGTTGTACAGAAGAATTTCGGTCATGGCACCAAAGCCAATCTCGCGGCCCTTGCCTTTAATGACGTGCTCCATGACTGCAGCACCGTCGGGGTAGCGCGTGGTTTTGCCCTCTACCTGCGCATACACATCCAACTTTTTGAGCAGCCCTTCAAGGTACAAGCCTGTAGACGCGCGATTGAACACCAGTGACTCGGCGTCAAGCACGGAGCGCTTGAGTGCGTCTGCACTGGCGATGTCGGGCACCGCCGCGCCTTCACGCACAGCCACACCCATGCCGACCCGGCCAACATTGGCACGGGCGTCCAGCAGTTTGCTGGCGGCGGCAAAGTCTGCAATAACAGCCGGTGGCGCAATCACGACATCAAAGGCCGGATTGCCGTCCATGCGCTTTCTCAATTCGGGCGCGGTATTGAACGTGATTTTGGCGACGTGCCCAGTCTGCTTTTCAAAGGCATCAGCGGCGGCTGTCAAGCCTGGCTCAATGGCACCGGCGCTGAGCACCTGCAGTTCGTCAGCCAGGGCAGCTCCGCAAAAAGATGCCGCAAGCACCGCACAAGCGGCCATTTGACTGACCCGTGTTACAAGCTTCATACATCACTCCATGAAAAAGATGGTGGGAAAGACGGCTGACCAAGATTATCCATGGGGTGCGCGTTCGTTGCTGCAGGTGGGGCATGCCCTCTAAGGCAGCTGGCGGCCCATGCAAATCATGTTAAATTTCTGGTCACCACCCGCTCAGGCCGCTTGCCCCACAGCACCATGAAAATAACATCTCGCCTGCCCCACGCCATGTCCCTGCTCCTGCTGACATGCAGCCTGCTGCAAGGCACTCCTTCAGTGTGGGCACAGTCGCCAGTGGCACCTGCCGAGGCGGCCGGCAAGCCCATGCGCGCGGGTATTGCAAAAGTAGTGGGCGGGGAAGTTCGGGTGCTGGGCGCGCAGGGCATGCGTACGCTGGAGCCAGGTGATGCAGTGTTTTCTGGCGATCGCCTGATGTCAGGCAAGTACGGGCTGGCCAGCGTTGTCATGCGTGACGGCACCACGTTGGTATTGGGCAACAACAGCCAGCTCCAAATCCAGAAATTTGCGTTCGATGCCACCACAGCCGATGGCAGTATTCTGGTGGAGTTGCTGCGGGGCTCGATTCGCGTACTGACGGGCCTGATTTCCAAAATCAACCCCGACGCGGTACAGGTTAAAACCAGCACGCTGCTGGTGGGCGTTCGCGGTACCGACTTTATTGTTGAAGCCGAAGAGCCTTTCACGTTTGAATTTCCCTTTTGACTTTTTTTATTTTCTTCATTAATTTTTACTTTCAATCAGGTTCTACAAGATGCAGTCCACCTGCCATGCCATTGCTCATTGGCTTGTGACACGCCTAGCGGCATGGCACCTGGCGCTGGGCTGCCTGAGTCTGGGCTTGTTATTGAGCGCCTGCGCACCCACCACGCGGGTTGTTTTGCTGCCGCAAGCCGACAACACGCCGTCGGCTGTGACCGTCCGGTCAACAACAACCCAGATCGTGCTGGACGTGCCTTACCAGCGCGCATCAGGTACGGGTACCGATGCGCTGAAGGGCGACACCGTTACTGCTGAAGATATTCAAAAAAAATACCTGGGGCTGTTCACTGCAGCGCCGCCCCGGCCTTCAAAATTTATTCTGAACTTCTTACCGGGCGGCACCACCCTGACGCCTGAATCAGAAGCGGCCTTACCGAAAATTCTGGCCGAGGTGGCTGGGCGTGCCGGTGCCGACATGGTCGTGACCGGACACACCGACACCAAAGGCGCGGCGGCCGCCAACGACGAGTTGTCGCTCAAACGGGCGGGCGTGGTGGCCCAGTTGCTAATAGACAAAGGCGCACTCGGGGCGCGCATTGAATCAGTCGGTCGCGGCAAGCGCGAGCTACTGGTCAAAACCGGTGACGATGTAGACGAGCCGAGAAACCGGCGTGTCGAAATCGTGGTGCGTTAACGAGAAGCCAACCGTCAAGCCGACAGCGTTACCCGAACAAATTTGCGCTTGCCCACCTGCACCACATAGGTTCCAGCGTCCAGCTTCAAGGCCTTGTCACTCACCACGCTGGAGTCAACCCGCACACCGCCGCCGTCGATCAGACGTGTGGCATCGCCCCCCGATGTCGCCAGACCCGTGGCTTTAAGCAAGGCCCCAATGCCCAGAGGTGCGCCTGACAGGGCCACCTCGGCAATTGAATCGGGCACACCGCCCTTGCTCCGGTTGATAAAGTCCTGCTCGGCGGCATCTGCAGCGGCGGCGGAGTGAAAGCGGGCGGTGATTTCCTTGGCCAGCGCCACCTTGGCGTCTTTCGGATTACGGCCGGCATCCACCTCGGCTTTGACCGCCGCGATATCTGCTTCGCTTTTGAACGACAGCAGCGTGTACCACTTCCACATCAGCACATCAGAAATGCTCAACACCTTGGCAAACATGGTGTTGGCATCTTCTGAAATGCCAATGTAGTTGTTTTTGCTCTTCGACATCTTGTCCACACCGTCCAGCCCTTCAAGCAGCGGCATGGTCAAAATACATTGCGGCTCCTGACCGTATTCAGCCTGCAAGTGTCGTCCAACCAGCAGGTTGAACTTCTGGTCGGTGCCGCCCAGCTCCAGGTCACTCTTGAGTGCTACCGAGTCATAGCCCTGCATCAGAGGATACAAAAACTCATGCACGCTGATGGACTGCCCGCTTTTAAAGCGCTTGTTGAAGTCATCGCGCTCCATCATGCGGGCGACGTTGTACTTGGCTGCCAGCTGGATCAGGCCGCGCGCGCCCAGCGGGTCGCTCCACTCGCTGTTGTAGCGGACCTCCGTTTTGGCCGGGTCCAGGACCAGACTGGCTTGCCGGTAATAGGTCTGGGCATTGGCCTCGATCTGCTCGCGGCTCAAAGCCGGACGGGTGCTGTTGCGGCCTGACGGGTCACCAATCATGGTGGTGAAGTCGCCGATCAAAAAAATCACCGTGTGGCCCAGGTCCTGTAGCTGGCGCATTTTGTTCAGCACCACTGTGTGGCCGATGTGAATGTCGGGTGCCGTGGGGTCCAGCCCCAGCTTGATGCGCAAGGGCACGCCCGTAGCCTCGCTGCGGGCGAGTTTTTTGACCCATTCGGCTTCGGGAATCAATTCTTCGCAGCCACGCAGTGAAACGGCCAGAGCCGCCCTGACACGGTCAGTCATCGGGAAATTTGTAACCAGGTCTTGCTTCATAAGGGTTTTCTCGTCTCAAGGCGTTGTCTGACATATATACTGGCGCCTTGCTTGCAACAAGTCCCATTTTAGGGCCTGCGGAGCCGCCGTCATTAGTTGGCGTAAAGGTTGCTTGAAGACAGCCTGGTAGTTTCGTCTAGATTGAAATTAGGGACGTCAGTTTTGAGTCCGGTGATTCCAGACCCCAGCTTATTCAAAGAGCCGGTCACCGATGTTGTTACTGTTTCCAGATCGCTTTTTGAGATCTGGAAACCGCAAACCGGCTTGCTCTTGCCCGCTTCAGGGTGGTTCAGCAGCCTCATGCACCTAGTTGGGAATTTCTTTTGCGCCTGTCTGCTCCATTACGCATCCTGACCACCCTTGCCGAAAGCCTTCGCCGCCACCCCAAACGGGTAGCAGGCAGCCTTGCAGTTTTACTGCTTGGTACAGGCGTGACCGCATTTGGTGTGGTTCCACTGGCGCCTGATGCCGCCAATTTACCGGTTCGCCAAGTATTGGAAGCCGTTGAAAGCCTGCCAACGCAGGCGCAAATCACCACGCTAAGTGATTTCCGCTTCAAGTTGTTTCGCACCGACAGCACGCGCAGCAGTGATACCTTTGACGCATTACTCAAGCGTTTAAACATTGACGACGTTGCGGCTGCATCTTTTTTGCGTCTTGATGCCAATGCTCGGCTGTTGCTTGCGGGTCGAGCTGGCAAAAACGTGACGGCAGAAGCCACCGACAGCCAGCAACTGCTCAAGCTCAGCATGCGCTGGGCCACGGACGACGCAGCGCTGTTCAAACGCCTAGTCATCGAACGTACAGCTACGGGGTTCAGTTCCAGCATCGAGACCGCGCCCTATGTCAGCACTTCCAGGCTGGCCAGTGGCACGATCCAGTCCTCGTTGTTTGCAGCGACGGATGAAGCCCGTATTCCAGACACCGTGGCGGTGCAGGTTGCGGAGATTTTTTCGGGCGACATCGATTTTCGCCGGGCGCTGCGCAAGGGCGATCGTTTCAACGTGGTCTATGAAACACTGGAGGCCGATGGCGAAGCCCTGCGTACGGGCCGCGTGCTGTCCGCCGAATTTGTCAACGCAGGCAAGTCTTACCAGGCCATGTGGTTTCAGGCCCCCGGTGAAGACGCACTGGCAACGCCGAACAAGGGCAGCTACTACACGCTAGACGGCAAAAGCCTGCGCCGTGCATATTTGAGTTCACCGGTTGAGTTCTCGCGCATCAGCAGCGGGTTTTCGATGCGGTTTCATCCGATTTTGAAACTGTGGAAGGCGCACCTCGGGACTGACTTTGCAGCCACTACAGGTACGCCCGCACGAACTGTGGGCGACGGTGTGGTGGAGTTTGCAGGTGTTCAAAACGGGTACGGCAACGTTATTTTCATCAAGCACCGCAACAACAATGAAACCGTGTATGCGCACCTGAGCAAAATCATGGTGCAACGCGGCCAGAGCGTGAGCCAGGGTCAGACCATTGGCTTGGTCGGTGCTACCGGCTGGGCAACCGGCCCGCATCTGCACTTTGAGTTTCGGGTGAACGGCATGCAGCAAGACCCCATGACCATGGCGAAGCAGAGCGAAACCACTCCAGTTTCAACCGCCGCCCTGCCGCTGTTCAGGCAACTTGCAAGCACGGTCACCATGCAGCTGCAAGCTGCTGCGTCCATGACGCAAGCCCGCGCCGAATAATCGATCAGCGGCCGCGCGATTCGGCCGACACAATAGCGGCATGAACGCTCACTATATTGGCCTAATGTCAGGCACCTCGCTGGACGGCACCGACGGTGTGCTGGTAGATTTCTCGAGCCAGCCACTGCGCGTGATCACGGCGGCCAGCGAGCCCTTTCCAAGCGACCTCCGGGCTGAACTGCTGGCGCTCAATGCACCATCGCACAACGAATTGCACCGCGCCGCACTGGCCGCCAACGCGCTGGCAGCGGTGTCCGCAAAGGTTGTGAAACGCTTGCTGGCCCAGGCAGCCGCGCAGGGCATCGCACCTTCACACATCAAGGCGATTGGTGCGCACGGGCAAACCGTCAGGCACCAGCCGCAGCGTGCATCCTCCTCACCGTCAGGCGCGGGCTACACCCTGCAGCTCAACAACCCGGCACTGCTGGCGGAGCTGACCGGTATTGACGTGGTGGCTGACTTTCGAAGCCGTGATGTGGCCGCTGGTGGCCAGGGTGCACCGCTGGTACCGGCGTTTCACCAGGGCGTTTTCGGCCGCACTGACCGCACCGTACTGGTGTTGAATCTGGGCGGAATTTCCAACCTGAGCGTCTTGCCACCTCCCGGGAGCGGACCCGTGCTGGGTTTTGACTGCGGCCCCGGCAATGCCTTGATGGACGCCTGGTGCCAGCAACATACAGAGCAGCCCTTTGATGCGGGCGGTGCCTGGGCCGCTAGCGGGCAATTGATCCCTTCCTTGCTGGCCAACCTGCTGGACGAGCCCTACTTTGCCAAACCACCACCCAAAAGCACCGGTCGGGATTTGTTCAGCCTGACCTGGCTGGCTCAAAAACTGGCACCCTTTGCAGCGCATCGCCCTGAAGATATCCAGAATACATTGACTGAATTCACTGCTGCGGCATGTTTTACGGGGGCTATTAGCTATCAAAAAAATAGCGAAGAGTTAATCGTATGTGGCGGTGGCGCTTTCAACCTGCACCTCATGCGGCGACTGCAGGCGGGCTTGCCCACACTGCGCGTAGTCACCTCCAGCGCGCATGGCCTGCCGCCCTTGCAAGTAGAAGCTGCTGCATTCGCGTGGCTGGCCAGACAAACCATGAACAGACTGCCGGGCAATCTGGCGAGCGTCACGGGCGCCGCCGGGCCACGCGTGCTGGGTGCGATTTATCCGGCCTGAAGATGGTTGCACGTGCGGGCTCAACGCACAGGTATCTAACCCTGACCCGAAGCTTCTGTAGATTCGGCTTTTTTGACCGTACGTACCTCGGGGGACAACTGCCAAAAAATGCTCGCCGAGGCCAGCGTCATCAGGCCCATGCAGGCAAAGGTAGCCTGAAAAGCATGCAGAGTATGTGCCGCTTCTGTGCTGCCAAAAAAGCCGGTAAAACCTGCCAGCACCGCACCTGCTGCGGCCACACCCATGCTCATGGCCAGCATCTGCACCATGGACAGCAGGCTGTTGCCACTGCTGGCCATGCTGCCATCCAGATCGCGCAGAGTCACGGTGTTCATGGCGGTGAACTGCATGGAGTTCACTGCACCAAAGGTCGCCAGTTGCAGGATGTGAAGCCACAGGGGCTGCGCAGGTGACATCAACGCAAAACTCGCCATCGTAAGTCCCACCAGCATGGTGTTCGTCACCAGCACCTTGCGGTAGCCGTGACGCGTGATCAGCGGTGTGGTGATGCGTTTGACGAGCATGCTCGCCACGGCAATCGGCACCATCATCAGGCCGGCCTGCAAGGGTGAATAATCCAGGCTGACCTGTAGCAGCAGCGGCACCAGAAAAGGCATGCAGGCGCTGCCAAGACGGGCAAAAAGGTTGCCCAGCAAGCCGATGCTGAGCGTAGGGATTGAAAACAGGTGGGGCGAGAACAGCGGATCAGGCCGTTTCGCGGCATGCAGCCAGTAAGCCGTGAGGCTGGCCATGCCAAACACCAGCAACACCAGCACGCTGGCCTGCTTCAGGCCCAAACCAGACAGGCCGTCAACTGCCAGCGATACGGCCACCATGCCAAACGCCAACAGCAGATACCCCGTCACGTCAAAACGGGGTGTGGCCGGCCGGGGATTGTCCTGCATGTACACCACGGTGGCCGCGCAGCCGAGCAAACCCACCGGAATATTGATCAGGAAAACCCAGTGCCAGGTGGCCACCTCCACCAGCCAGCCGCCGAGTGTGGGCCCAATGAGCGGGCCGACTAAACCCGGAATCGCGATAAAGCTCATGGCCTGCAGAAAGCGCTCGCGCGGATAGGCGCGCAGCACCGCGAGGCGCCCAACCGGCAGCAACAAGGCGCCGCCCAGCCCCTGCACCACGCGCGCGGCCACCAGTTGGGTCAAATTGTGCGACAGCGCGCAGGCAATCGATCCGAGGACAAACAGGGCAATGGCAGCAACGTACACCCGCCGCGTACCGAAGCGGTCAGCCACCCAGCCCGAGGCAGGAATCAGCATCGCCATGGTCAGCGAATACGCCACCACCACCGACTGCATGCGCAGCGGACTTTCGCCAAAGCTTTTGGCCATGGCGGGCAGCGTGGTGTTGACAATGGTGGCATCCAGCGTTTGCATGAAAAAGCCGATGGCCACCAGCCAGAGCAGCATGCGCAATGATTTTTCTTCAGCTTGCATCGGGGTTCAGTGATGGTGTATGAGCGCAGGGACGCCCTGGAACATGAGCATCAGGCAAAAAGCAAAAAGCCGCCTCGCGGGCGGCTTCACAGACAAGCTCAGCACTTGCCAAGTTGTGGGTTCTCTCAGGCTGAAAAGCTCGAACCGCAACCGCAGGTGCTCGTGGCATTGGGATTTTTAATCACGAATTGTGCACCTTCAAGGTCGTCTTTATAATCAATCTCCGCACCGACCAGATACTGGTAACTCATCGCATCAATCAACAAAGACACGCCATTTTTAGTCATGGTGGTGTCATCTTCATTTGTGATTTCGTCAAAAGTGAAGCCGTACTGAAAGCCAGAGCAGCCACCGCCCTGCACAAAAACACGCAGTTTCAAGTCAGGATTGCCTTCTTCGGCGATCAATTCCGCAACCTTGCCGGCCGCGCTGTCGGTGAAGACAAAGGGAGCTGGCATTTCGGTCTGGATGTTTTCAGCAACTGCACTCATGAGGAACTCCAATATTCAAAGCTTTGTTTCTTGATTTTACAGCAAGTCAATCAACCACAATGGCGACGTGTGTTCGGCATGCAGCAATTATGTTTGCGCTTACTACTACTGCAACACTTATAAATTAAGCGTTGTTGGCGGCAAGCTTCAAAATAGTTTTTTCTTCAAGCGCTTGGCTGGTGGGCCTTAACTGCCCACAGATGACAGCACCCTGATGCATTTCAAGGGCCTTGTAAGACACATCACCTGCGATATTGGCCTTGGGTTGCAACTCCAGCAACTCTGACGCATGCACCGG
>JANXTM010000265.1 GCA_025352405.1 Polaromonas sp. | reverse complement strand
GCGCTGGCCGGTGCACTGCTGGTCGGGCAACTGGAGTCTTTTTCATCGTTTTGGGCCAGCGCCTTCAAGGAGGTACTGGTGTTCACACTGATCATTCCCGTGCTGTGGTGGCGCTCACTGTCGAGTCGCCATGTGGAAGATGAAGAATGAGCGCGCCGCTGCAACACGCGCCTGAGGTGTCCTCAAACACAACGCCCGCGCGCGGCTTCATAACCCGGCGCCAGTTGACGCTGGCCGCTGTAGTACTGCTCGCAGTCTGCTGGCCTTTTTTGCCAGAGTTCACGGTGGTGGTCTTGAGCTACATCGGGCTGTATGCGCTGGTGGCTGCCGGCCTGGTCATGCTGACCGGTGTCGGCGGCATGACGTCCTTCGGCCAGGCGGCCTTTGTCGGCGTGGGCGCTTATGCCACCGCCTGGGCGTGTACCTCGCCAGACGCTGCCCTGGTGCTGGGTGGCGTACTCGGTCTGGCTGCTTTGCCGTGGGCCGGGCTGGTGATCGGGCTGTTGGTGACCTTTGCCATCGCCTGGATGCTGGGCGCTATGACCGTCAAGCTGTCCGGCCACTACCTGCCGCTGTGCACGATTGCCTGGGGGCTGAGCCTGTATTACCTGTTTGGCAACATGGCGTTTTTGGGTGGACAAACCGGCATCAGTGGCCTGCAACCCCTGGTACTGGCGGGCTGGTCGCTCGCGTCGCCACGCGCACTCGGCGTTTTGATCTGGAGCGTATTGCTGTTCGCGCTGTGGCTGCTGCACAACCTCCTCGATTCACGGGAAGGCCGCGCCATCCGCGCGCTCAAGGGTGGCCGCGTGATGGCGGAGTCCATGGGTATCGACACCGCGCGCTACCGGCTCAAGCTGTTTGTTTTGGGGGCGCTGCTGGCGGCTGTTTCGGGCTGGCTGTATGCGCATCTGCAACGCTTTGTGAACCCGACGCCGTTTAACCTCAACATCGGCGTTGAATACCTGTTCATGGCGGTGGTCGGCGGCTCCGGACACCTGTGGGGTGCAGTGCTCGGCGCAGCGGTGATTACCTTGCTCAAGGAAAAACTGCAAGATATTCTGCCAAGTCTGCTGGGCACCAACGGCAACTTTGAAGTGATTGTATTTGGCCTGTTGATGCTGTTTGTGCTGCAGCGTTTTTCCGAAGGGCTGTGGCCGACGCTGGCGCGGCTCACCCAGCGGTTTTTCCGGCCCGATCCACCGCGACGAAGCAGCGGCGCCGCATTGTTAGCCGTTCGCCCGCTGTACCCACCCGGCCACGTGCTGTTGCAGGCCAGCCAGGTCACCAAGCGTTTTGGCGGGCTGGTGGCCAACAACGCCGTGACGATGAACCTGAAGGCGGGCGAGATCCATGCGCTGATCGGGCCCAATGGCGCGGGCAAGAGCACGTTTTTTAACTTGGTCTCCGGGGTGGACGAACCAACTGAGGGCGAAGTCCGGCTGATGGACGAGCGCATGCACCGGCTGCCTTCGCGGGCGTTTGCAGCGAGGGGCTTGGGCCGGACTTTCCAGCATGTGCGGCTGCTCGGCCAGCGCAGCGTGGTTGAAAACGTGGCGCTGGGCGCGCACCGCCGTGCCCAGCGCGGCTGGGTGGCCGCCATGCTGCGTCTGGACCGCCGGGAAGAAGCCGCCTTGCTGGATGAAGCCCGCCGTCAGATCATTCGTTGCGGGTTGGGCGAGCATGCGGACGCACCAGCAGCGTCGCTGGCGCTGGGCCAGCAACGGATTGTTGAAATCGCCCGTGCGCTGGCTGGCCAGCCCGCCGCGCTTCTGCTCGACGAGCCCGCTGCGGGCTTGCGGCATCTTGAAAAACGCGCCCTAGCGGATTTGCTGACCCAGCTGCGCGCCGAAGGGCTGGGCATTCTGGTGGTGGAGCACGACATGGAGTTTGTGATGAACCTGGCCGACCGCATCACGGTGTTTGAGTTTGGCTGCGTGATTGCAGAAGGCACACCCGCCGAAGTACAGGCCAACCAGCGCGTGCTGGACGCCTACCTGGGCGGCGCCGATGAACCTGTGGAGAAAGCGCCGTGACCCCGCTGCTACAGCTGGAGAATTTTTGTGTCTCCTACGGTCAGGTGCAGGCGCTACACGGCGTGAACCTTGTGCTTCATGAGGGTGAAATCGCCACCGTGATTGGCCCCAACGGCGCCGGCAAAACTACCCTGCTGTGCGCCGCGATGGGGCTGTTGCCTTCTGCCGGGGGTTTGTATCTGGCAGGCGCGCACATGCTGCGGCCCAGTGTGGAAGCACTGGTGGCGCGCGGTGTGGCGCTGGTGCCCGAGCGGCGTGAACTGTTCGGCGAGATGTCGGTTGAAGATAACCTGCTTCTGGGCGGCTTTTACCGCTGGCGCAAAGGGCAGCGCGACCAGAAAGCCCGCATGGACGAAGTGTTTGAGATCTTTCCGCGCCTGCGTGAACGACGCGGCCAGGTGGCGTCAACCTTGTCTGGTGGCGAGCGGCAGATGCTGGCGATTGGCCGCGCACTGATGGCCCGCCCGCGCTTGCTGATGCTTGACGAGCCCTCGCTGGGCCTGGCCCCGCTGATCGTGCGCGAGGTGTTCAAGGTGGTTTCCTCTCTGCGCACGCACGGCATTTCAGTGCTGCTGGTGGAGCAAAATGCACGCGCCGCCCTGCAGGTGGCCGACCGCGGCTACGTGTTGGAGATGGGCGCTGTGGCGCTCGAAGGCGCGGCGCACGAGCTGCTGCATGACCGCCGCATCATTGACACCTACCTCGGGCTCGGCGCGCCAGACCGCACAAACCCCGTCACTGCTTGACTATTTTT
Source organism: Polaromonas sp. (assembly GCA_025352405.1). GTDB lineage: Bacteria > Pseudomonadota > Gammaproteobacteria > Burkholderiales > Burkholderiaceae_C > Polaromonas. Next base: position 1,504 of record JANXTM010000265.1, on the reverse strand, counting down.
TTGAATCTGAAAAAGACACCCGCCAAATGACCGCCACACTTCAAAGTTATATCGCAGGCCGCTGGATTGGCCACCAGGCAGGGCAGTGCCTGCGCAGCGCCGTCAATGGCAATGCGGTCTACAACACGCATTTAGAAACCCTGGATTTCGCAGAAGCTGTGCACCACGCCCGCACGGTCGGCCTGCCGGGTCTGCTGGCGCTTGATTTTCAGCAGCGCGCCGCGCGGCTTCGGGCACTGGCCAAATACCTGATCGAGCACAAGGAAGCGCTTTACGCCGTGTCGGCTCACACCGGCGCGACGCGGGCCGATGGCTGGATTGACATCGAGGGCGGGGCGGGCACCCTGTCGGCCTATGCCGCCATGGGCAGCAACGAGTTGCCATCAGGCAACCTGGTGCATGAAGGCCCGGCGATACCGCTGGGTAAAAAAGGCGGCTTTGCCGGTACCCACATCCTGGTGCCGCGCCAGGGTTTGGCAGTACACATCAATGCCTTTAACTTTCCGGTGTGGGGCTTGCTTGAAAAATTCGCCCCGAGCTTTCTGGCCGGCATGCCCTGCATCGGCAAACCCGCGACCAGCACCAGCTATCTGACCGAGGCGGCGGTTCGCCTGATGATTTCCTCCGGCCTGCTACCTGAGGGCAGCCTGCAGCTGGTCATTGGCGGCACTGGTGACCTGCTGGACCGCCTGCAGGGCTCAGACGTCGTCACGTTCACCGGCTCGGCCGATACCGCTGCCAAGTTGCGCGTGCACCCTAACCTGATCCGCCACTCGGTACCCTTTAACGCCGAAGCCGATTCGCTCAACTGCGCCATTTTGGCACCTGACGTGTCACCCGGCGATGAAGAGTTTGAGCTGTTCATCAAGGAAGTCGCGCGCGAGATGACCACCAAGGCTGGCCAGAAATGCACCGCCATTCGCCGCGCCATCGTGCCGCGCCAGCACATCGATACGGTGGCTGCCGGGCTGCGAGCGCGGCTGTCAAAAGTGGTGGCGGGTGACCCGTCGCGAGACGATGTACGCATGGGTGCGTTAGCGTCGCATGCGCAATGGGCTGACGTGTCTGAACGGGTCGCTTTGCTGCTGCAAAGTGCCGAGCAGGTGTACGGCGCAAGTGACGGCTTTTCACCCGTTGGCGACGGTGTGGGTGACGGTGCATTTTTTGCGCCCACGTTGCTGCTCAGCCGCCAGCCGCTGCAGCATGACGCCGTGCACGACATCGAAGCCTTCGGGCCGGTCAGCACGCTGATGGCTTACGACGATATTGACGAAGCCATGGCGCTGGCCGCACGCGGACGCGGCAGCCTCGTCGGTACCCTGGTCACGCGTGATCCGAAAATCGCCGCCCGGGTGATTCCGGTGGTGGCAGCACTGCACGGGCGCCTGCTGGTGCTGGACCGCGAGGCGGCCGTGGAGTCCACCGGCCACGGCTCGCCCCTGCCGCAACTCAAGCACGGCGGCCCGGGCCGCGCGGGTGGTGGCGAAGAGCTGGGCGGCATACG
>JANXTM010000232.1 GCA_025352405.1 Polaromonas sp. | reverse complement strand
TTCACACCAACCGCTGGCTCGCTGCTTTTCAACATGGTCACAGGAATGATCTGACCATCGTGCGCAAACGAGGTGTAGGAGTGCGCCATCTGGAACAACGAGGCTGACAGGCCGTAACCATAAGCCATGGTTGCTTGCTCGACGGGGCGCCAGGTTTTCCACGGCCGAAGCCGGCCTGTCACCGCGCCTGGAAACTGGATCTGCGGCTTTTGGCCGTAGCCCAGCGCGGTGTAGGTGTCCCACATTTCGTGCGGACTCATCTTCTGGGCGATCTTGAGCGCACCTACATTGCTGGATTTTTGAATCACGCCCTCCACGGTCAGTGTCCCGTAATTGTGGGTATCGCTGATAGTGAAGCCGCCGATGTTGAAGCGGCCAGGGGATGTTTCGATCATGGTGTGCGGTGTGACCCGTCCCGCCTCAAGCGCCATGCCGACAGTGATGGGTTTCATCGTGGAGCCTGGCTCGAAGGTATCTGTCAGCGCACGGTTGCGCAGTTGTTCACCCGTGAGGTTTTGGCGCTTGTTTGGCTCGTAACTCGGGTAATTGGCCAGCGCCAGCACTTCACCTGTAATCGTATCGAGTACCACCACGCTGCCCGCCTTGGCTTTGTGGCGCGTGACGGCATCGCGCAGCTTCTGGTAAGCAACAAACTGCACCTTGCTGTCCACACTGAGCTGAATGTCTTTGCCATCGAGCGGCGGCACCCGCTCGCCAACATCCTCCACTACACGCCCCAACCGGTCTTTGATGACCCGGCGCGAGCCCGCTCGGCCGGACAACTCTTTGTTGAAAGTCAGCTCGATACCTTCTTGCCCGTGGTCCTCAACATTGGTAAAACCCACTACGTGGGCTGCAGTTTCTCCTTCCGGGTACTGCCGCTTGTATTCTTTGCGTTGATAAAGTCCCTTGATACCTAAAGCGACTATTTTCTGGGCCACCAGATCATCCACCTGCCTTTTGATCCAGACAAAGTTCTTGTCTTCATTGGCTAGTTTTTTATTTAACTCAGCCAGCGGCATCTCCAGAAGATCGGCCAGCGCGGCAAGCTGGATCGGGGTGGCATCAACATCCTCAGGAATAGCCCAAATGCTGGGGGCCGGGACGCTGGACGCCAGAATCAGGCCGTTGCGATCAAGAATGCGTCCACGACTGGCTGGCAGCTCCAGCGTCCGGGCAAAGCGAACTTCCCCCTGGCGTTGAAAGAAATCGTTGCCGAACACTTGAACATAGGCGGCACGGCTGGCCAGCCCCACAAAAGCCAACGCAATACCCGCCACAATAAATTTACTGCGCCACACCGGCGTTTTACTGGCCAGCAAGGGGCTGGAGGTATAAAGAACGCTTTTGCTCATGGTGTCACACCCGCTGGTGCGCTGGCCTTCTGGGCCACGTACTGGGTGATGGCAGGCGTTACAGTACGCATCTGCAAGCGCTCTTTGGCCAGTTTTTCGACCCGCAAAGGGGTGGCTTGTGCACGCTTTTCAACCTGCAAACGCTCGTTATCAGACTCGATTTTTCTGTTTTGAGCCGCGGCCTTTTCAAGCTCGACATACAGGCGACGCGACTCGTATTGAGTATGCACAAGATAAAGCGCACTGCCAATCACACCGAGCAGTAAAACCAGATTGAACCGGGTCACGTATCCACTCCGGTACGTTCAGCAGTGCGCATCACAGCGCTACGCGAACGCGGGTTGATCGCCACCTCTGCGAGTCCCGGTTTGATGCGCCCCAGCGCATTTAGGCGCATGGCCCTCGGTGCAGCAAAAGGTGCCCGCCTATCAAACACCTCGCGCGAGTGCTCAGCAATGAATTGCTTGACGATGCGGTCTTCAAGCGAGTGAAAACTGATAACGACCAGACGCCCTCCCGGCTGCAATACGTTCAGCGACGCGGCTAGCGCCTGTTGCAATTCCTCAAGCTCGGCGTTAATGAAAATCCGAAGAGCCTGAAATGTACGCGTTGCGGGGTCTTTACCCGGCTCGCGTGTCCTGACCGCACCAGCCACGACTTCGGCAAGCTCGGCGGTGCCTCGAAGAGGTCCCCGGACCGAGCGGCGCAGATCAATCGCCTTTGCAATTTGTCCAGCAAACCGCTCTTCTCCATAGTCACGGATCACCTCCGTCATGCTGTCGATGGACGCGTCTTGAAGCCACTCGGAAACGCTCTGGCCGCGCGTGGTGTCCATGCGCATGTCGAGCGGGCCGTCCGAGCGGAATGAAAATCCGCGTGCAGGGTTGTCGATTTGCGGCGAACTGATGCCGAGATCCATCAGCAGGCCCCCAGCACTCGCGGGCGCAAGTGCCACAAGCTGGTTGAAGCCCTCGTGACGAATCGAAAATCGGGGGTCGGCGATGGTGCTGGCTTCTGCGATGGCTTCGAGGTCCTTGTCGAAGGCCGTCAGGCGACCGTCCGCCGAGAGCCGGGAAAGAATCAGCCGTGAATGTCCGCCACGCCCGAAGGTCGCGTCGATATAGTGTCCGTCCGGCTTGATCTGAAGCGCTTCGACTGCTTCGCTCAACAAGACGGTGCGGTGTGTCCATGTATCTTGCACCGTCTTCTTTCTAAAATGAAAAGTCTCTAAAGACATCGGGCATGTCGCCCTTCATTTGCTCGGCCTCTTGAGCAGCGTAAGTCTGTGCATCCCACAGCTCGAAGTAATTACCCATACCCAGAAGCACGGCATCCTTACTGATCCCGGCACCAGAACGAAGCTCAGGCGACACTAAAACTCGGCCGGTGGCGTCCATGTCCACGTCCATGGCGTTGCCGAGAAAGATACGTTTCCACCACTGGGCCTGCATTGGAAGAGAAGCTATGCGCTTACGAAACTCCTCCCACTCATTGCGTGGAAAAACCATGATGCATCCGTGGGGATGCTTTGTCATGGTGAGCTGGCTGGCCGAGGTTGCGCTGAGCACGTCACGATGCCGGGTCGGCACAGACAGCCGACCCTTGGTATCGAGAGCTACGAAAGACGCGCCTTGGAACACTGCTAAAGATCCTTAGAAAGCACTTTTCACCACTAAATTGCACTTTCTTCCACTTTATCAGGAAACATTTACCGCGCAAGTTATTTGAAATATTTTTTTCAATAAAATCAACTACTTAGAAGCTTCTCTTGAGAACGCAAAAGTAAAAATGTGTTTTACATTAAGCACTTAGCAATCGCAATGAATGTGTTGCTTGAAACAAGTAACAAAAAGTGTCTGAACTGGCAAATGGTATGCCAGAGATTCAAAATTACGGATCACCGGCCGAGGTGAGGTGCTTGCGGAGCTTTGGCGCCCAGACATGTTGCGTTTTGGCTGCGATTACAAGGGGTCAGTCCCTACGGGTCAGCACCTTGGCATGCTCGGTGATGCCAATCACATTAAAAAAGGCAGCGACCAAACGATTGACATCGGCAAACTGTACGGTCCGGCTTTCCGCTTCACGTGCAGACACCCAGTTCAGCAATGTTCCAGCCGCTGAAAAATCTACACGTATCAACTTGGCGCAGGAAATTACCAGGATGTCAGCACCCTTGAGCTTGTCTTCTAGTTGCTCCAGCACGGCAACTGCATCGCCGTGTATCTGACCTGACAATTCAACGGATGAGCACTTGTTGACTTGGGCGTTCAGTGAATCCATTTGGGTGTCACCATCCATCACGCTCATCATGGATGGTACCGAGTCACGGTAAACGTCGCCAATAATAGTGTGGTCTGAAACCGCTCCCTGTTCCGGATCCAGCGCCTTGTAATTGCAGCGTGCACTCTCCCATGCCGGTGGAGAAACTTCGTAAGTCACGCAAAAATCAAGGGCAGCCAATTCAAACTCGTCTGGCCGGTGGGTAACGCGGAGGGCTTCCATGCGCAGAAGCCAACATTCTTGGGCCGTTTCCCGCTGGCCTGAAGGTGTGGCATTTTGCAATACTCTGTGTAAATGGGCATCACCCATGAACCGCAGTTGTACGGACTGTCCAGACCAATTGCTAAAAACCTTGCTCAGGGGGTCAACCGCAGTTGCATCAATAGCTTTGAGGTTGCGCCAGTCCAGACACCAGGGCATGGATGCTTTTGCCATCGCCACCTTGAGTGCAGCGACCGTTTGAATCCCAACCGTCGAGGGACATATCCAATTGGCTGCCGCATTGTTTGCAGGCGCCTTGCCTTCGGCGGATACAAGTTGTCTGACCATGTCGAGCATGGAGAACCACTGTGGTGCAGACCGGTCAAAGCGCTGGACAAAATCAACTGCAGTGTTTTCGAACTTGTCCTTCTGGTCTGTCACACGGTACAGATCGAAAAGAGCCATCCATGTTTCGGGATTCTCGACGCGAGAGGCACTGGGCGACAGCATCTCAAGCAAAACCATCTCGGCGCCAATATCGTCGCTGTTTGCAAAACGTATGGCAGCCTCTTCGAGTTCAGCATCATGCGCCAGTTCCTCTACATCTACCGCCATGTAGTTGGTCGCCCCAAAACCAAACGTTGACTTGCCAAAACCACTACCGCCAGAAGGGGCGCTTGTCGCCAGAGACTTCTGCTGTAACGGTACTGACGTTTTCGGGATCGCAGAATCAGCAGTCCAGTGCTGACTACCGACAATCGTTGACGCGTAACCGGTCGGTATCGAGCTCGTCATACCGGATGGGCCGGTCGCAGCGGGATGCCGGACTGGCGGCGGGAGGGTGGTGTTCCCCCCGGGCGCCAGAGGAGCGCGCGGCTTGGTTTGCCACCACTGCATGGACATCTGCGCCTCGATTTCGTCAATCTTTTTGAGCGTTTGCGCACGGTCGTCGGGTTTGGAGGGCATGCTGCTTTGAAAGAACGATGGCAGGGCACTGGGGTCCTGACCCCCCATGGCCTCGCGTTTTCGCATCTTGCGCAACATATCGAACTCGCGTTTGCGCACAAAGTCGTTTCGACGCTTGCGCTCTATCATGTCCTTGAGTACCTGCTTGCTCAGGGCCTCATCGCGGTCAGTGTTCTTGTTGTCAAGATCAGACCAACTCGTCGCAGGATTGCGGACGAACTTCACCATCTTGGACAGTAAACCCGGTACGCTATCTTCTTTGGTCATGAGGCGAGGCTTGAAAGACGTGACAAACGCGAAAAAAGTTTTAGTCACCAAACATTTTCTGCTTGAGCTCGCGCCGCTGTTGTGCCTCCAAAGATAAATTAGCCGTTGGCCGCGCAATTAATCGACCCACGCCGATTGGTTCACCGGTTTCATCGCAGTAACCATAATCGCCCGAGTCAATGCGGCCAATCGACTGCTCAATCTTTTTGAGAAGTTTACGTTCACGGTCGCGCGTACGCAGTTCCAGGGCGTGTTCTTCTTCGATGGTGGCGCGGTCTGCGGGATCGGGCACCACCACGGTTTCTTCACGCAGGTGTTCGGTGGTCTCACCGGCGCTGTTGTGAATTTCCTGCTTCAACACCGACAACTTATGACGGAAAAACGCCATTTGCTTGTCGTTCATGTATTCAGCGTCCGGCATGGCCTTGACCTCATCATCCGTCAGTTCACTGGCTGATTTTGTCTTCCAGTTATTGGCCAACTTTGGGTCTTTTTTTGCAGCCACGTGGGGAGGTGGCGCAATCACGCGTTCAGTCATTACCGAGTAGCTGGCCTTGGCTGCGTCAGGCGCGTGGGTAGGCACCATTGGTGCGGGCGGAGGCAATTGGGAAGGCGCGCGAGCTGAACTTCTCCGTCCGGGCTTGAGCGCCGGTGGTGAGGTCATGGGCTTGGATCTTTCAGTAGGGTGAGGCGCCGGCTGGGGAGCCGTTGCCGTTGTGGGAAATACAGGGGTTTTTCCAGTAACCAGCGCAGCGACAGGTTTGACTTGCTTGAGCTGCTTGGTCACTTTAACTGCCGCTGGAGCCTGGGTCACCCCGGGTGTTTTTGACGCCGCCTTGGCTTTCAATGCTACAGGTTTGACCTCGGCTTGGGGTGCTGTCCTGGAGGCGATGGTGGCGGCTGCTTTTTTTACAACAGCCTTCTGAGGCACTGCAGCTTTGACAACCGGTTGGGCAGTTTTTTCGGCCACAGCCTTAGCCCCCGCGGCAGGCTTGGCAGCCTTGGCCATGAGGTTTGCTGCGGTTTTGGTCGGCGCTTTTGGTTTCACTACGGGCTTTGTGGTTGCCATGGCTGCATGTTCGGGCTGTGTTGACGCATTCGGCTTTTCGGCTTGGGCTTTCACTGCTTGTCTCCTCTGAGCGGTGGCCTCTGGATGGCACTCGGCAACGAATCTTGCCGGAACTGCTTTCAGATCATCCCGCATTTTGTTATCGGCATTGTTTTCACTTCTGCTTGTATGGCAGCTTTTATGGTCGCTTTCACTTTCGCGAAAAGCACCCAGCCCGGCAGGAGACCTAGTTTCGATGGTGTCGATTTCCTCAAGAGATTCACCGCCGTTCCGGCTTCCCGATTCAGCTGTCCGGGTATTTTGGTCGGCGCGCGATTGTAGCGGCTGGCCGGAGCGCCGTAACCCACTTAACCCAAACCGTTGGAGAATCGACACAAACACAAGATCCCACTATGCCTTCAGCACTTTTTGCGCGACTTGCGAACAGCCTAACTCAAACCAGGCACTGCTCCAGTCCCTGCATGAAAATATCTTTAGGCAAGTCGATGCCGATGAAAACCATTTTGCTGGTTTTCTTTTCGCCGTCAGCCCAGGCTGGACCCAGGTCGCTACCCATCAACTGGTGGACGCCCTGAAAGATCACCTTGCGCTCAGTACCCTCCATGTTCAGCACGCCCTTGTAGCGCAGCATGCGGGGGCCGTAGATATTGACAATTGCACCCAGAAAATCTTCGAGCTTGGCCGGGCTGAAAGGCTTGTCTGAACGAAAAACAAAGCTTTTCACGTCATCATCATGGGCATGGTGGTGACCATGTTCAGCCGCGTGTGACGGATGGTCACAATGTTCGCCGTGTTCATGGTCATGCGCCGCATGGTCGTGCCCGGCGTGGTCGTCTTCCTTCAGGAAGTCAGGGTCAATATCAAGCTTGGCATTGAGGTTAAAGCCGCGCAGGTCGAATACATCGGCAATGGCCACTTCGCCAAAATGCACGGCTTTTTGCGGTGCGCGCGGGTTCATGTGCTTGAGGCGGTGCATCAGCGCGTCAACCTCGTCCTTGGCGACCAGATCGGTTTTGCTGATAAATATTTGGTCGGCAAAGCCTACTTGGCGACGCGCTTCCTGGCGGTCGTTGAGCTGTGTGGTCGCGTGCTTGGCGTCCACCAGCGTCAAGATGGAGTCCAGCAGGTATTGTTCGGCGATTTCTTCATCCATAAAGAAGGTTTGCGCCACCGGGCCGGGATCAGCCAGGCCTGTGGTTTCAATCACCACGCGGTCAAAATCAAGCAATCCTTTGCGCTTTTTGGCAGCCAGTAGTTGCAGGGTTTCGCGCAGGTCTTCACGAATCGAGCAACAAATGCAGCCGTTATTCATCTGAATGATGTTTTCCTGGGTGTCGTTGACCAGGATTTCGTTGTCGATGTTTTCCTCGCCAAACTCGTTTTCAATCACGGCGATTTTCTGGCCATGGGCTTCAGTCAGGATGCGCTTTAAAAGCGTGGTTTTGCCGGAGCCCAGAAAGCCGGTGAGGATGGTAACGGGGATCAAACTCATGGTGTTTGCCTAATTTCAATGAAAAACAAAAGAACCTGGTGCTTGCACGCAACAAGCGTGCAGCCAACGACTTGGGGAGTTTAGCGGCCAAGTCCAGTCCGGTGACGAGTTACCACGAATACATGGCTTGGCTGACGGTTCTCGCACGGTGTCACCACCAAAACGCTATATTTTATATAGCACATAGTCCATGCGTTTGCTGCATAAAAAGCCTATTTGACCATCAAACAGGTGCGGCCAGGCCACTGCCCTGTTTTTTGATCAATACCAGCCCTTTCAGGTATTCCCCCTCGGGAAAAGTAACCGTCATCGGGTGATCGGGTGCGCCACCCATGCGTTCACTGATAAAGGCATCGACACCAGCATCCAGACCTGCACCGGCCACGATTTTGTGGAACAAATCAGCACTGATGCCACCCGAGCAGGAATAAGTAAACAGCGCACCACCCGCCTCAAGCAGCGTCAACGCCAGACGGTTGATGTCCTTGTAGGCTCGGGCCGCGCGCTCGGCATGGGCGACGGTTGGCGCGAACTTGGGCGGGTCGAGCACGATGGCGTCAAAAGTGACGCCGTCTTTGATGTACTGGCGCAGCGCAGCATTGACGTCGGCGTCCCGCATGGTGGTTCGGCTGGCGTCAAAGCCGTTCAGCGCCACATTGGCAATCGCGCGTTCAATCGCCGGGCCGGACGAGTCGATCGAGGTGACATGTTCTGCCCCGCCCGCCAGTGCCGCTACGGTAAAACCGCCGGTGTAGCAATAGCAGTTCAGCACGCGCTTGAACTTCAACCGCTTTGCATAGCTGGCAAACTTCTGCCGACTGTCGCGCTGGTCGAGGTAAAACCCGGTTTTATGACCTTCTGCCACATCCAGACTGAGCTTCCAGTCGTGTTCGGCGATGGTGATGCCGGTGTCGCCCGACCCCGCCAGCCAGCCGGTGGCCTCGGGCAGGCCTTCAAGTGCGCGCACACTCGCGTCTGATCGCTCATAAAGCCGTGTCAAACCGGTTGCGGCCAGCAGGGCATCAACCATCACGCGCTTCCAGCGTTCGGTGCCGCAGCTGGAGAACTGCGCCACCAGGGTGTCTCCATAACGGTCAACAACCAGGCCAGGCAGGCCGTCAGACTCGCCATGAACCAGGCGCAAGCCGTCACTCTGGATATCAAACAAGGCCCTGGCACGGATGGCCGCTGTGATTCGGGCCGTGAAAAACGAAGCATCGATTTGCTCGGCCTCGTCAAAACTCCAGACACGGGCCCGGATTCTGGACGTCGGGCTGAACGCGGCCCAACCCAGAAAACGGCCCTCATGGCTGTCTACGCGCACCGTCTCGCCTGGGTCGCCGCCGCCTTTGGCAATCGCACCATCGAAAATCCAGGGATGGCGACGCAGCAGTGACCGCTCTTTGCCCTCTTTGAGTCGTATTGATTTCATGGCGGTATTGTCGTGCCTGGCTGGACACTGGCCAAGGGCTTGCTGAAGGTCCAAATGGGGGTCTGCTGTTAATTGACTCCGACAGAAGCCACGCCGCCGATCAAATGCGTCAGAAAAGGCCACAAAAGTGGCTTCACACTTTTTGCCATGGCCCAACCCTGCGCCTCAGGGTTTTGTCTTGTTTGGCGCGTTGGCGTCTGGGCGGATCGCCCGGGGATGGGCCGCGTCATAGACCCTCGCCAAGTGCTGAAAATCAAGCCGCGTGTACACCTGCGTGGTGGTGATATTGGCATGGCCCAGCAACTCCTGCACAGCCCGCAAGTCGCCGCTCGATTGCAGTACGTGGCTGGCAAAAGAGTGCCGCAACATGTGTGGGTGGACGGGTGTGGCCAGCCCGGCCTTCAGCGAACGCTGCTTGAGCCGCACGCGAATATGCTGCGGCGTGAGCCGCCCGCCGCGCGGGTTGATGAAAAGTGCGGGGCCGGCATAAGGTCCAGCCCATTGGCTGCGCGCCAGCAACCACGCGTCCAGAGCCTCCAGCGCTTTGCTGCCCACTGGCACGCTGCGCCGTTTTTCGCCCTTGCCCAGCACATGCGCCTCGGCGGCCTGCGGGTCTATCCAGCCGCGCGACTGGCTGCTGGCGCGCACATCCAGCCCGACCAGCTCGCCAATGCGCAGGCCACAGCCGTACAGCAGCTCGGTGATACAGCGGTCACGGGCCTCCGCTGGGTCGCTGACGCTGTCATCGCCCGGTCTGGCCTGGTAATTGGCCAGCTGCACGGCTTCGTCCACACTGAGCGCTTTGGGCAGCGGTTTGGGTACCTTGGGCGAGCGCACGTCCTGCACCGGGTTGCTGGAGACCAGCCCCTCACGCCCCAGCCAGGTGTAGAAGCCGCGCCAGCCAGACAACACCAGCGCAATGCCTCGTGCACTGCGACCACCACTGTGCATCTGCGCGACCCAACGCCGGACATGGGTGTTTTGAACTTTGAGCAGCGCCACTTCTGCAGCGCGGGCTGCAAGCTCCAGCTTTTGCAAATCGAGGGCATAAAGCTCCACCGTGCGCAGTGCCAGCCGCTTTTCAACGCGGACGTGCTCCAGATAGCGCTGCACCAGCGGATCTGCACCACGCGCACTGTACGGAGCAGTCACTGCGACCATGCGGTGACAGTTTTAGGCGGCCCGCAGACGTAAACGGGAAATGGCTGCACCCGCCAGATCACCGATTTGTGCCAGAAAATCAGTGCCCATATCGGCATGAAACCGGTCCGGGTCTGCCGATGCCAGAACCAAGAGGCCAAACGCATCCTGCGCCGGGTCAGCCCGCAGCGGAATCAGGGCGATCGACAGGGCCAAGGCGGGTTCCGGCAACCAGTTGGCGGCTTCAAAACCAGAGTTCACCCCGCAATAAGGGGCCGTCAGTGAGCGTGTAAACGTCTGCGTGTCTGCACTGACGCCCGTGCAAAACCCCTCGTCGGCGAAGACATCATTGACCTGCCAGACCTTGATGGTCGCCTGCGGAATTAGGAACTGAACCGTGAGCGCATCCACGATGGCCGCAGGCAAATCCCGGGCATTTGCCGTCAGCAACAGCTTACGCGTGCAACGCTGCAACTTGTCGGCAATACCGACGTTTTCCTGGCCATGGCGAATCATGTCGACCATGCGGGCCTCCAGCAGCTTGATCTTGTCGCGCAGCAACCCAGCCTGCCGCTCCTGCAGGCTCACCGCGCGGCTACCGTGCCCGCTGGACAACTGCACCGACGCCAGCAATTCGGCATGGCGCTCAAAAAAATCAGGCGTATTGGCCAAAAAGTTGGCAATGTCGTCTTCAGTGATGGAGTGGTCAGTTGGGTTCATGTCGGCATTGTATTGAATGAGCCCCCACGGTCGCGCACTCCGTGTCGCTCCCTGCCCCCCCCCGAGGGGGCCGCTGCGCCTGCGGCCCGGCGAAGCCGGTTCCGAGGCCCCTGCTTGAAAAGACTCGCAAGTTGCTCACTGCGGTTAGCTTCCTGCATCTTGCAGGCTGCCGCTCGCCAGAGGCATCGCTTCTGGCGCCTGTCCAAATTTGCTCAGGCAGATTGGGAGCCGCAGGCTCCAGCCCCGAGGGGACCGCTGCGCCTGCGGCCTGGCAAAGCCAGTTCCGCGGCCCCTGTTTGGCTAATTACGCCCCTAGCTTGCGCGCTTTGTGACGCTTCCTGCACCGGCTTGATCGTCATAGGCCAGCTGCGCCTTAGAGGTGGTCTGGAATTTCAATCTCGGACTCAAACACCGGGGTGGCAGGCCCGGTCATCATCACCGGCGCCTGCAGCTCGCCCGACCATTCGATGGTCAACTGACCGCCACGCGTTTGCACATCGACGCAGGTGTCGAGCAGGCCCAGGCGAATGCCTGCCACCACGGCGGCACAGGCACCGGTACCGCAGGCCAGCGTCTCGCCCGCGCCGCGCTCATGCACCCGCAAACGAATCTGGCTGCGCGACACCACCTGCATAAACCCGGCGTTAACCCGGCGCGGAAACCGCGCGCCGGTTTCGATCAGCGGGCCCAATTGCGCCACGGGCGCGGTGCCCACATCGTCCACCAGCTGCACGGCGTGGGGGTTTCCCATGGACAAAATTGCTACAAAAACAGGAGCATATGGCGCAGGCAAAACCTGGCCTAACGACCATTTTTTCCATGCATTGACGACCAGGGGCGTCAACCCGGCGGCGTCAAACGGCACCTGGGCCAGGTCAAAAACAGGAGCACCCATATCGACCCGCACGCGGCCGTCCGGCTGCAGGCGGGGTTCGATCACGCCGCTCAGGGTTTTGACCCGCACGGCCTCTTTGGTGGTCAAACCCTTGTCGCGGACAAAACGCAAAAAGCAGCGTGAGCCATTGCCGCATTGCTCAACTTCACCGCCATCGGCATTGTGGATGACGTATTCAAAATCAATGCCTTCAGCGGGCGAAGGCCGGACCGACAAAATCTGGTCAGCGCCCACGCCAAAGTGCCGGTCAGCCAGAAAACGGTACTGCGCTGCACTCAGGCCGAGCAAGCCACGGGTTTCGTCGAGCATCACAAAATCGTTGCCCGCGCCCTGCATTTTTGTAAACGAGATTCGCATAGCCAGATTATCCGCCGTACGTTTGTCAAACCGACGTTGCGAGCCCCTTCACCCCCCCCCCAACTCATGCAGGTTTCCCCAAGAGCACCCCCAGGGCCTGATTTTTTGGCGGCAGGCAGACCCCGGTCAAACTTGATGCCCTGCGCATTTCTAGCAAGTCAAATCTGCGTTTTGCGCAACTAAACCGGGGGAAGACGCTATCGAAAGCATAGTATTTTGGTAAGGTGCCCAAATGACACTGAACGTCAAAGTCACTGACGAGCTGTTTGCGCAGCTAGTCGGCCTTGATATTGTTGTCTTTGACCACCTTGGCCCAGATGTCCATCTGTTTATCGACAAACACCCGGGCTGAATCTGCTGAGCCGCCGACCACGTCAATGCCCTGGGCAGCCAGCTTGATGGCGATGTCGGGGTTTTTGAGCGCCTTGTTGACCTCGTCGTTCATGCGCTTGAGGATGTCGGGCGGCGTTTTTGCCGGTGCCAGGATGGCCCACCAGGCCGGTGCCTCAAAACCTGGGTAGCCGCTTTCGGCCATGGTTGGTACATCGGGCAGGTTGGGGTTGCGTTTGGAGGTAGTAACGGCCAGGGGGCGCAGCCGCTTGCTGTCAATGTGCGGCTTGGTGACAAACACCGAACCAATCGACAGCGGCACGTGCCCCGCAACGGCGTCATTCATCAAAGGCCCACCACCTTTATAGGGAACGTGCGTCCATTCAATACCGCCGTTTTTCCCCAAGAGCGACATCGCCACATGACCCAGGCTGCCCGAGCCAATGCTGCCGTAGCTGACATTCTTTTTCGCCTTGGCGGCTGCCACCACATCGGCAAAAGTCTTGTACTCGCTGGCTGCAAAGGTTGCAAGCACCATGGGCGAAGTACCCACCAAAATGATGGGAGCCAGGTCTTTTTTGCTGTCAAACGGCAGATTGGGAAGCAGCGCCGGGTTAACACCGTGCGAGTCAAACACCACCGCAAAGGTGTAACCGTCCGCCGGGGCTGCGGCCACTGCAGCGGCTCCGATCGAGCCCGATGCACCGCCCTTGTTCTCAACAATGATGGTCTGGCCCAGCTGCGCCTGCAGGGGCACGGCCAGGATGCGCGCCACCTGGTCAACCGAGCCCCCAGGCGGAAACACCGCCACCAGCCTGATGGGCCCGCGCGTGGGCCACGCCGGCCCGCTTTGCGCGAAAACACTGGTCACGCCTGCCGCGCCTGAAATGGCGAGCAAACCCAAAATCAAATGACGTCTTATCAACATTCCAGTCTCCGTGATGTAATGATTTGATGGTACGAATAAACCAGCTCCTTTACCCTCAGCGCAAACCCGCAGACTTGCGCCCTGCAGCCACTGTTTTACTGCTGCGCGACACCGCACACGGCATCGAGGTGCTGATGACGCGGCGCTCCATGGCGGCCAGCTTTGCGCCCGGTGCATATGTGTTCCCCGGTGGCGGCATTGACGGGGTCGACGCGCAAAGCCATGCGCAGTCAACCAGGCGCGTCGGGCAAAGCGAACTGCACCTCACGCAGGCCATTGCCGCCATTCGCGAGAGCTTTGAAGAACTGGGCGTGCTGCTGGCGCGGCATGCCGATGGCAGCCACCCAACCACCGCCGACATTGCCACGCTCGACCGTCAGACCCCGTTTGCCGCGCAGTGCACAGCGCGTGGCCTGGTGCTGGCGGGCGCTGACGTATTTGTGCTGGCCCACTGGGTCACCGACCGCGATCTGCCGCGCCGCTTTGATGTGCCCTTTCTGGTCGCCCGCATGCCCGAGGGTCAGGAGCCGGTGGCCGATGAGTCCGAGCAGTTTGAGCCTTGCTGGGTACGCCCGGCAGACGCGCTGGCCCGACATGCCGACGGCGGTTTTTTCATGATTTTCCCGACCATCCGCACCCTGGAGCGCCTGCAGGCCTACGCCACCGTGGACGCCGTGTTGCAGGCTTGTGCCAACGAGGCACCGCTGTGGACATCATGCCCACGCGCTGGTCTGCTGGCGGGCGTGGAGGCGCGCTACATGGAAAGCGAGGCGCCTTATGGCGAGCTGGCTTTGGTCTGTCCAGACGGCCAGATCGCGCACGCGCTCGACTGGCAGACCACCCAGCCAGTACGGCTTTTAAAAAACGTGATCCGCCTGACGGCCCCCAACCCCGGCGTGATGACCGGGCCAGGCACCAACAGCTACCTGGTGGGCGATGCTGACACGGGTTATATCGCCATTGACCCCGGTCCAGCAGATGCGGACCACCTGGCCCGACTGTGCAATGCAGCGGGCGGTGACATTCGCATGATTGTGTGCACCCACTCGCATCCCGACCATTCGCCGGGTGCGCAGCCCTTGCAGGCCCTGTGCATGCGCGCCGATCGGGTGAAGCCGCCGATTCTGGGCTTGCCGTCGGCGTCCACAGCGCGTGCAGCCAGTGCCTTCACGCCAGACAGGGCGCTGCAAAATAGAGAGCATCTGGTCCTCACAAACGCTGCCAGAGAAGGCCAAATGACCCACACTCTAAGGGTCATGCACACGCCCGGCCATGCGGCCAACCACCTGTGCCTGGTGCTGCTGGAAGACGGCCTGCTGTTCAGCGGCGACCACATCCTCAACGGCAGCACCACCGTAATCGACCCGCCTGACGGCAACATGACCGCCTACCTCGATGCCCTCGATGCGCTCAGCACCGCCTGCGAGGCGCACGACATTGAATTCATCCTGCCCGCGCATGGCTATGTGCTGGCCCAGGCCTCGACGGCGATTGCCCAGCTCAAAGCCCACCGGCTCAAACGCGAGGCAAAAATCCTGGCCGTGATGCAGGCCCACCCCACAGGCACGCTGGACGACTGGGTGCACACCGCCTACGACGATGTCGATGCACGCATCTGGCCAGTTGCCAAGCGTTCCCTGCTGGCGCATGTGGAGCGGATTCAGGCGATGGCCCACAGGTAAATCCCCGGCGGTGAAAACGCCCGTCGGGTTTATACTTTTTCTGCTGCTTCGCGACGCTTTCAAGCTGCCCACACAGGCTTCGGGCTTGTAAGGCGGCGACCATTGTTTCCCTGTCCATCACCTGCCTAACCTGTTGAGGTCTTTCATGCCGCTCATCACCACCCGCCGTTTTATGCAAACCGCCGTCAGCCTGTGCGCGGGCCTTTTCCTGGTGGCCTGCGGCAAGCAGGAGCCACCGCCGGTTGCGAAAGCCGCACCTGCGCCCGCCGCCGCAGCCCCGGCACGCGTCTATGTGGTGGGCACCGACGCCGCCTAGGCACCGTTTGAATCACAAAACGAAAAAGCCGAAATCGTCGGGTTTGACATTGACGTGGTCAAGGCCATTGCCGCCAAGGCGGGGATCGAGGTCAGGTTTGTCAACACCCCGTGGGAAGGCATCTTTAACGCCCTCAACCAGGGCGACCGTGACCTGCTGGTATCGGCCGTCACCATCACCGAAGAGCGCAAGCAGACCATGGATTTTTCCAGCCCCTACTTTGACGCACAGCAACTGATTGCCGTTAAAAACAACTCCAAAGTCACCAAATTCGACGACCTCAAAAAACTCAAGATTGGCGTACAAACCGGCACTACCGGCGATGAAGCGGTGACCAAGCTGCAAGGCAAGAAGAGCGCCAACATCAAGCGTTTTGAATCCACCCCGCTGGCCCTGAAAGAACTTGAAACCGGTGGCGTGGACGCCGTGGTGGCCGACAACGGCGTGGTAATTCATTACGTCAACAACAACGCGGGCAGCAAATTCAAAACCGTTGCTGACACCAGCTTCACGCCCGAGCAGTACAGCCTGCCCGTCAAAAAGGGCAACACCGAACTGCTGGGCAAGCTGAACAAGGGGCTGGCCGACATCAAGGCTGATGGCAGTTATGACAAGATTTACGCCCAGTACTTTGGCGCGGCACCAGCCAAGGCGTCCGTGGCGGCGTCCGCAGTCGCGCCTGCCGCATCCAGGTAAAGCTGCTTTAAACGCACAGCATACGGACGGCTCTTGATGGATTTACGCTGGGGAATTCTTGCCGGCTACACGCCGCTTTTTGTGAGTGGCTTGTGGATGACAGTCCAACTCACACTGGTGGCCATTTCAGCGGGCATGATGCTCGGCGTGTTTTTTGGCCTGGTCAGCAGTTCGCGCGATGCGCCGCAACCCCGGTCCCAAGCCATGCGTGCCGGACTCGTCGTGTTGCGCACCATCACCACTGCCTACGTGACGTTTTTCCGCGGTACGCCGCTGTTTGTGCAGATTTTGCTAGTGCATTTTGCGTTGATGCCTGCGCTCGTACACCCCGACGGCGGGCTGCTGCTCAGTGGTGAGCTGGCGCGGGAGTTCCGGCAAAACCACGGTGCGTTTTTCTCGGGCGCACTGGCGCTCACGCTTAATGCTGGCGCCTACATTCCCGAGATTTTTCGTGCCGGCATTCAAAGCATTCACAACGGCCAGAGCCAGGCCGCTTACAGCGTGGGCCTGACGCACCCACAGGCCATGCGCTATGTGGTGCTGCCCCAGGCCTTCAGGCGCATGGTGCCCGCGCTGGTCAATGAAGGCATCACACTGATCAAGGACTCGTCGCTGGTGTTGGCGATCGGGCTGGCTGAACTGGCGCTCGCTGCGCGCACGGTGGCTGGTGCCTACTCGCGGTACTGGGAGCCCTACCTTGCCATTTCAGCGGTGTACCTGGTGCTCACCCTGACTTTGTCATTGCTGGCCAGACGGCTGGAAACGCCCACGCACTTACGTGGTCGTTAACCCGCATTCTGGCTGATTGCGAATCGTCGCCACTGGTTTATGCAGCTTTTTAGTGTGTTAAAAATTGTCGGCGCGCAGACTCAGTGATGGCCGCAACGCAAGGGTGGGTAATGCGTCGTTCAACCGACACGGCATAAAAATACTCCATTATTTCTTCGGTGCGTCCGATCACTTCCACGCCATATTGAGCAATCGTCTCGGCCTCCAAAACGCTGGCCGACATGAACACGCCGCGTCCTTCGCGTCCGAACGTTTTCATTAGCGTGCCATCATCGAACTCTCCAATGACACGCGGACGAATCTGGTGCTTGGCAAACCAACCCTCCAGGGGTTTGTGGATTGACGCAGACACCCCCATGATCAACATGGGAGCAGCATCAAGGCACTTCGGGAAGGTTCCTTTAAGTGTGGCCCCAAGCGCCGGCGTACAAAAAAAACTCATGGGCGTACTACCCAGCGGATGGTTGAATGCCTTGATATTGAAGCGGTTTGTGAGCGGCTCCTCTGCCATCACCAGATCAATCCGGTTGAGACCCAGTTGGGCCAGCAAATCCGGGAATTTTCCTTCACTGCAAATTAGCCGAACCGGTTGCGACATCGACATCGCGGGTTCGAGCAACCGGTACACCACGGACTTCGCAACTGAATCCGCCACGCCGACGCGAAACTCCAGGACACTTTGTTTCCCCTGCTCTTGCCTGAGGGCACTTTCCATCTCCGCACCAAGGGCAAATATCT
Source organism: Polaromonas sp. (assembly GCA_025352405.1). GTDB lineage: Bacteria > Pseudomonadota > Gammaproteobacteria > Burkholderiales > Burkholderiaceae_C > Polaromonas. The sequence goes on along the minus strand of JANXTM010000232.1, from coordinate 1,459 downwards.
GTTCGGCGTAGCTGAGTGCCAGGCGGCCATCGTCGGTCAACTCCAGTTGTCTGCCAGCTTTTCGAAACAGCTGAAGTCCCAGCGAGGACTCCAGAAGTTTGATCTGCCCGGACAGTGTTTGGGGAGTCGTGTGCAGTTGCTCGCCCGCGCGCACGATGCCGCCCGCTTTGGCGGCGACCCAAAAATAATGCAGATGCTTGAAGTTCACGCGTTGTCCTTTGTAGGTGAGCCTCAAAATTGATAAACAATTGATCGTATTTTTCGAAATGAAAACAACTTAAATACGAATTTACACGATGTTATGACAGCCCTAAGCTTTGAGGCCACACGGGTACATACGGCATAAAACCGTTTGAACCAATGGGCTGTTTAACAGCTGTCCAAATCCCGTGCGCGCGTGTCTCGCTTCAAACCGCCAGGCCCGTGCCGTCTAGGCGGGCATTTGGGCGTGAGTGCATTCAATGCACATTTTTACTCTTAAGGAAACAAAGTTGAAGATTAAAAGCCAACCCGATTTTTATTCAGGGCTTATGTTTATGGGCACGGGTATAGCCTTCGCGTGGGGAGCGACAAACTACAACGTGGGCGATGCGATTCGTATGGGTCCTGGCTATTTCCCGCTCATGCTCGGCGTCCTTATGGCGGTGGTTGGCTTGTTGGTATCTTTAAAGGCATTGGGCCGGACAAGCCTTGAATCTGAAAAAATAGGCAAGTGGGCTTGGCGGCCGCTGTTCTATGTCATCGCCGCCAACGTCGTGTTCGGCATTTTGCTGGCGGGCCTGCGCAGTATTGGGTTACCGGCGTTTGGTCTGATAGTCGGGATCTACGCACTTACCTTCATTGCCTCTATGGCGCAAGCCAGCTGGAAACTCAGCACGACCCTGCTCCTGGCGACCGTGCTGGCCATCGGCAGTTACCTCGTTTTCGTGCTGGCGCTCAAGCTGCAATTCCCCGTATGGCCTGAATTCATTACTGGCCAAGGTTAAAAAATGGATTTGATTTCACATTTATCCCTTGGTTTTGAGGTTGCCTTCACGCCCATCAACCTGTTGTACGCACTGGTAGGTTGTCTGCTTGGTACCTTGATTGGCGTCTTGCCGGGCATCGGCCCGGCCGCCACCATCGCCATGCTCCTGCCCGCGACCTATGCACTGCCTCCAGTGTCTGCGTTGATCATGCTGGCGGGCATTTACTACGGTTCCCAATACGGCGGCTCCACCACGGCCATCCTTGTAAATCTGCCAGGCGAATCTTCGTCGGTTGTGACCTGCATTGACGGCTACCAAATGGCAAAAAAAGGACGGGCCGGGCCAGCACTGGCCGCCGCCGGGTTAAGTTCATTTTTTGCGGGCTGCGTAGGCACCGTCATGATTGCCGCTTTTGCACCTTCGCTCACCGAAGTCGCCTTCAAGTTTGGCCCGGCTGAGTATTTTGCATTGATGGTACTGGGTCTGATTGG
>JANXTM010000202.1 GCA_025352405.1 Polaromonas sp. | reverse complement strand
ACGCCGCCCGCTTCACGGCCACGCTGGCCGACAAGCTGGGTTTGGCGCCTGACTTCATCACACCAGGGTTTGAAGACGTCTGGTATTACATGTGGCGTGAACGCCGCCTGCCCGTCAACGTCGACCCGTTTGACTCCAAACTGGATGACCCGATGGAACGCGAGCGGTTGCGCCGCGTTTTCATGCAAGGGCTGGATTCGGTCGTCGGCTATGTGCTGCCGCTCAAAGCGCGCGAAAGTATCCCCGGCTCCACCAGCCCTTTATCGGGCCCAGCCTGGACCACCGGGCCGTGGTTTTTCCGCGACGAGCGCATGTACCTGATGCCCGGCGATTCGCCGATGGGCTACCGCCTGCCACTGGACTCAGTGCCGTGGGTGTCGAAGACTGACTACCCTTACATGATCGAAGCCGACCCATTTGCACCGCGTGACGCCTTGCAAGATGCAACCGCCTTCACCGGACGCTACAACGCCAGCCTGGATGTCAACAAACGCATGTTGACTACTGCTTCAAGGGTCGAACACTATTTATCGGGCTTCAAGCACGGCGTTCCGCCGCGCTATGAAGCCAAGCGCGTGCTGCAACCCACCATCTCGACGCAACCGATGGTGTCGCAAACGGTTGACCCCACCAGCCGTGCACCCAATGCGTTTGAATCTGCCGGCTGGCTCTCGCGCACTGCACTGTGCGTGGAGGTGCGCGACCCGCAGCGCGCGAATGGACCGAAGGCAAAAGCTGAAGCAGCCGCCGCATCGGCTGGCCTGAAAAGCGTTCGTGGTGAGACCGGCGCAATTTACATTTTCATGCCGCCCATGGAGCGGCTCGAAGACTACCTTGACCTGCTCACGGCAATTGAAGCCACGGCGCAGGCCCTGAACTTGAAAATCGTGCTCGAAGGCTACGCTCCGCCACGTGACCCGCGCCTGAAAATGCTGGCCGTCACACCTGACCCTGGCGTGATTGAGGTCAATATTCACCCGGCCTATAACTGGGGCGAGCTGGTCGCGCACACCGAGTTTTTGTACGACATCGCGCACAAAACGCGTTTATCTGCCGAAAAGTTCATGACCGATGGCCGCCACACCGGCACCGGTGGCGGTAACCACTTTGTGCTGGGCGGTGCAACGCCGGCTGACAGCCCGTTTTTGCGCAAACCCGAAGTGCTCGCCAGCCTGATTGCGTACTGGCACAACCACCCTTCGTTGAGCTATTTGTTCTCGGGCATGTTTATTGGCCCGACAAGCCAGGCGCCACGTGTGGATGAAGCACGGAACGACCAGCTCTACGAGCTTGAAATCGCTATGCGCGAGATCGCCGTCAACCGCGAGAAATACGGCCAGGATATGCCGCCGTGGATTGTTGACCGCACCCTGCGAAATATCTTGGTGGACGTCACTGGCAACACCCATCGCAGTGAGTTCTGCATTGACAAACTGTACTCGCCCGACTCGTCGACCGGCCGGCTTGGACTGCTGGAACTGCGCGCCTTTGAAATGCCGCCGCACGCCCGCATGAGCATTGCCCAACAGTTGCTGCTGCGCGCGCTGGTCGCGCGCTTCTGGAAAAATCCCTACCTGGGCCCCACCAGCCGCATGACGCGCTGGGGCACCGAACTGCATGACCGCTTTTTGCTGCCAAGCTTTGTACGCATGGACTTCAAGGATGTGCTGGCGGAGCTGGTGGAGGCTGGTTATGGTTTTGACATGGCCTGGTTTGAGCCACACTTTGAGTTCCGCTTTCCAATGATTGGGCAAGTCAAAGTCAACGGCATTGAACTCACGCTGCGCAGTGCGCTGGAGCCCTGGCATGTGATGGGCGAGGAAGGCTCATCCAGCGGCACCGCACGGTATGTTGACTCGTCCCTGGAGCGGGTGGAAGTACACGTGACGGGCCTGAACGACAACCGGTATGTCGTCACGGTTAATGGCCGTGCCCTGCCGCTACAAAGCACCGGCACGGTGGGTGAGCATGTTGCCGGTGTGCGTTACAAGGCCTGGAACCCGCCCTCATCACTGCACCCCTCCATCGGTGTGCATGCGCCTTTGACCTTTGACATTGTGGACACTTGGATGGAACGCTCTCTGGGTGGCTGCCAGTACCATGTGGCGCATCCGGGCGGTTTGAGCTACAGCGGCCTGCCCGTCAATTCGTACGAGGCCGAGAGTCGGCGCTTGAGTCGCTTTTTGCAGATGGGGTACACGCCAGGCAAGATGCAGGTCGCCCCGGCACAGCCAAGCCGCGAGTTTCCGTTCACGCTAGATTTGCGCTAACCGCGCGAACGTACGGTTTCCTGCAAGGATGGTTGAAGAGTCACGAACGCGTGATGCTAAATTAGAATCTGTAATCGTGAAGATGCCTTTGCGCGCTATGGGCGCCGTTTGTCAGCGGGCATTAGAACTTTCAGTTTAGGCGGGTAACCAGAAAGTTAATTTGGGCAACGTGGAAAACAACAAATCGCTTTTTGCAGACTTGGCGCTGGAAAAAGCGACAGACATAGCCTCAGCTTTGGCGCCACCAGCGCTCGACGGGCATTTTGATGAATTGCGCGGTCGCACCAGCGCCAAGGCCGCTGTGGCCTCGACAGCAACGCTGAGTCAGTCGCAATCACAGGCGCAGTCTGCGGCGTCCCCAGCATTTCAAAGTCAAAGTCAAACACAAAGCCAGTCGCAAAGCTCAGCGCCCGGTCAGCCCGCAGACCTTCTTTCCAAATCCTGGACCACGTTTTTTAATTTTCTGGGTACCGACGGTTTTCACGACCTGAACCGCCGTACCGCCAACCTGCGCCGCAAGATTCGCGACAACGGTGTGACCTACAACGTCTATGCCGACGCCAACGGGCC
>JANXTM010000196.1 GCA_025352405.1 Polaromonas sp. | reverse complement strand
TCATCGCTTTGTTGTCTAGGGTTAACACTGTGCTGTGCATTTGTTGTAGTGATGCAACGAACCGGGCTTTTTTAGCCTAATTCCTTTGCGAAATGCGGCGTGGTCTGGTGCAATACATACAACTTCCCGAAAGGGGGTTGGCCCGGGTCTCTGGTGGAGTTGTTTCAGGCAAGTGTCTCAAACAGCCCCCGTGCCGGAGCCCTATGTTTAACCTTGGAGAAATTCTCAATGAAAAAGACCCTTATTGCTTTCGCAGCGCTCAGCGCAATTGCCGGCATGGCACAAGCTCAGTCCACCGTGACCATTTATGGTTTGCTCGACGGCAATATCCAGAGCCTGAAAACCAGCGTTGCTGGTGCAGGTGCACAAACTGGCACGATCCAGAGCCTGACCCAGGCAAGAATTGATTCCGGTGGTCTGAATGGTTCGCGTTGGGGCATTCGCGTGAGCGAAGACCTCGGTGGTGGTCTGGCTGCAGTTGGTAACCTCGAAGCCGGTTTTGGTCTTGACACCGGTGCGTCCAACGCTGGTGGTGGCACATACGGTGTTGCAGGCCCGGCTCCTCTTTTCGGTCGTCGTGCAAACGTCGGTCTGTCAGGCGGCTTCGGTACTGTAGTCATCGGTCGCAATTCCAGCTCTTATGACGACGTGTCTGCTGACCACGCCATGATGGAACAGACCATTTTTGATCCGTCCAACACCAACAACGGTAATTCTGCTACTGCTGCTGTCGCTCTGCGCGGTGCTGCTACGCCTGCTGCTCTGGTTACGGCTGCTCTGCCTTTCCTGAACGCTCGTAACACGGCTTGGCTCGGCTACGCAACTCGTTTCAACAACAGCATCAAGTACAACTCGCCTAACTTCAGCGGTTTCAGCGGTTCGTTCATGTATGGTTTGGGCGAAGACAAAACGACAGCCGCCGGTGCAAGCCGGATGATTTCTGCCAACATCAAGTACGCCAATGGTCCATTGGTGGTCTCTGGTGGTTACCAGTCTGAAGGCGTCGCGCAAACCGCTACAACTTCGCCTAGGTTTGACAACATGCTGATCAGCGCATCTTACGACCTCGGCGTTGCCAAGATTGGTGCTGGCTACAACGTTGCCAAATACAAAGACGTCGCTCCAGGCGTGTCACTTGACGGACAAAAAGAGTACAACTTGAGCGTTGCAGTGCCCTTCGGCGCGACCGTTTTGAGCGCCGGCTATGCACGTTCGCGCGGCAACGACTTCGGTACAAGCTCCGGCCTCGGTGTCCAAGCTCTGTACTCTTTGAGCAAGCGCACCACGTTGTACGCTGGTGCACAAAGCACCAAGGCGTATGACCGCTTGGCTTCTGCTGTCTTGTTGGCTTCCCCAACCAGCAGCATTGGCAACACCACAACCTACGGCATTGGCATGCGCCACAAGTTCTAATTTAAAGCTGGCCTAGCGCCAGTTTTAATTAGAAAAATTAAAAAGCCGTTTTGGGTTCTTCCCAAAACGGCTTTTTTTATGGGAATTCTGCGGGCACGGACATCCAAGCACACGGCATTGCAAAACCTGCCTGAACGAGCAGACTTGTGCGATAAATAAAATGCAAGCCGGGCAGGCGCATGGGTATGCCGGCATGCAAAAGTCAGCGACTATGTTTAAAAATATGATGATCCGACCAAGTTCTTTGGGTTTGTTTTTTAGCCTGCTTGTGTTGCAGGCGTGTACCGTGAGCTCAAGTCATCACAGGAGCAGCGATACACCGATTAACGCAGAGAAATCACACAGCGCAGACGAGACTGCGTTTCAAAAGACGCTGTTGCCAGTTGCTTCTTTTAATTCTTATCCGGCCGTTCAAACCATCGGTGCTGCCAAAGAGCCAATATCCAGCCCCGACGTACTGGCCTGGCATCACCGCATTTTTCCGGGAAAGCAGCCGACGCAATATGCGTACGAGCAACTTGACGGGAGGCATTCTGTGGTGGCCAGAGCATCTTCCTCAGCCAGCATGTTGCGACAAGCTGTTCGGGTCGAGCCTGCCAAACTGGGTGACATCCATTTTTCATGGAAAGTACCGCAATTGATTCCAGGTGCCGACTTGACACGGCGCGAGACACACGACTCTCCCGTCCGGCTGGTTCTGGTGTTTGAGGGTGACCGTTCAGATTTTTCAATGAAAAATTCAATGTTGTCAGAGCTGTCGCGCACCCTCACCGGCGAAGAGCTGCCCTACGCCACATTAATGTACGTGTGGTGCAACGCCTGCTTGCCCGAGAGCATTTTTATCAATCCACGGACGGACCGCATTCGCGAAATTGTGCTGGAAGCTGGGCCTGCCCATTTGGGACGCTGGCTGGATTACCAGCGAGATATTCGTGCTGATTATCAAAAAGCGTTTGGCGTGGCACCTGGCGCGTTACTGGGCGTTGGCCTTATGACGGACACCGACAATACCCGGCAAAATACAGTCGCATGGTACGGCCCTGTTTCCCTTTCAGGGCAGTTTCCGTGACGCGCTTGCAGGCTTGGAACCTGCTGAACTGATCATGCTTTTTAACCACTTACGCAAACGGGAAATCCAGTGATGGCGTCAAATAACACTGCTTCTGAACTTGAGTCTCGGCCTGGTTTGTTACGTGCCAGCGGGCGTGCATTTGCGCAAATCACTCAATTTCACCCGGAATTGACGGCCTTCCGCCGTGACTTGCATGCGCACCCCGAACTGGGTTTTGAAGAGGTTTACACCTCCAGCCGGGTGGCCCATGCGCTCAAGCTTTGCGGTGTTGACGAGGTCCACACTGGTTTGGGTAAAACCGGTGTGGTGGCGGTCATCAAGGGTCAACACAGCCCTTCGCCGGGCACCAACGCCCGGCCCATGGTTGGCCTGCGTGCCGACATGGACGCGCTGCCCATGACGGAGCACAACGAATTCGGCTGGAAATCGGCCAAAACCGGGCTGATGCACGGCTGCGGTCATGATGGCCACACCACCATGCTGGTAGGGGCGGCGCGCTATCTGGCAGAGACCAGAAATTTCGCCGGCGATGCGGTGCTGGTGTTTCAGCCAGCCGAAGAAGGCCGTGGCGGCGCAGATGCCATGATCAAGGATGGCTTGTTTGAACGCTTCCCGGTCGGTGCGATTTACGCCATGCACAATTGGCCTGCGATGCAACCGGGCACCGTGGGCATCAACGCCGGCCCGATGATGGCGGCGGCGGACCGCATCACGATCGAAATTACCGGCAAAGGCGGGCACGGTGCGCATGCCTACCAGACAGTTGACCCGGTACTGGTCGCCGCGCACATCATCACGGCAGTGCAAAGCATCATTTCGCGCAACGTGAAGGCCATGGACAACGCCGTGGTCAGCGTGTGCTCCATGCAGGCGGGCAACCCGGCCGCGATGAGCGTGGTGCCAGGCAGTGCCACGCTGGTGGGTACCGTGCGCACCTTCAAGCCAGAAGTGCAAAACCTCGTCGAACGCCGTTTGCAGGAGTTGTGCCCGGCCATTGCGCAGGCGTTTGGTGCCACGGCCACCGTTAAATACGAGCGTATCTACCCCGCCACCATCAACTCACCGGCGGAGTTCAGCTTGGCCGCTGCTGTGGCCGAACAACTGGTGGGCGCGCACAATGTTGTGCGTGATCTGGAGCCGAGCATGGGCTCTGAAGACTTCTCGTTCATGCTCAAGATCAAACCGGGTGCTTACCTGCGCCTGGGGCAGGGCGAGCAGATTCCCGACGGGCAGGGCGGGTTCACGGGTGGTGTCGGCAGCCACTTTTTGCACAACAGCTGCTATGACTTCAACGACGCGGTGTTGCCGTTGGGCGCTGCGTTGTTTGCGGGAATTGTGGAGCGGTCCATGCCTTTGCCGGTGGC
>JANXTM010000022.1 GCA_025352405.1 Polaromonas sp. | reverse complement strand
GGTCTGGTCTCGTTGTAGTCAACTCTCCATCTGGCGATCGTCTGTCGGGCCTGCTCTAAAGATTCAAACCAGTTTTCATCGAGGCACTCATCGCGAAATGTGCCGTTAAAGCTCTCGATGTAAGCGTTCTGAGTCGGACTACCCGGCTCGATCAGGATATGCTGGATGCTGTGCTTTTGCGCCCATGTCATGAATGCCCTGCAAGTGAACTCCGGCCCGTTGTCAGCTCTGAGCGTCTTGGGATACCCCCGAAACAGCGCGGCTCTGTCCAGTAGACGGGTGACGTAATGCCCGTCCATGCCAAAGTAGGCTGTGATGTCTACGCATTCATGGCTAAAGTCATCTGCCACGGTCAGGCATTTGATGCGCCTGGAGATGGTGCCAGGGCGGGCAATAGCATCACTGACGAAGTCCATACTCCAGGTCTGGTTGACCTACAGAGGTGTCAAAAACGCAACAAGGGAGAAACTTTGCAAAATGACGGTACTTTTGACGGTACTTTTCAAACTAAAACTTCAAGAATCTAGCAAGAATGCGGGTCTCAGTCTGATTTTCGATCTCCTCCTGGGCCAATAAACAGTGGATTGGTTGCTGTAAAAATAATAGCAATGTTGCATCATGTGCTTGGATCGGGCGCTGTCACACCCAGCTTGATCGACCAGGCGGCCAGCAATGGCATGATAGATGGATAAAGGTCAATGCCGGCCTGCATCTGGCGGCTTGACAGCGCAATGCCTTTGTCTCCCGGCATGCGCACGGCAATACCCGGGTGTGCCGGACGCGATGCGCGGCAGGCCGCAGCTACTGTGCTGGTTTGCCGGGTGAACGCGTCCAGTCCGGCAAAAGCCCGCGGGTCAATCACCTGCAAAAACACAGTCGCACCCCAACCCTCTTTCGGGTCGGCGCGCCCATGCCCCGCCAGGCCACCGGTCAGTGCCTCGACCAGCAAGGTGAGCCCATAACCCTTGTGCCCCGAGTCCACGCCACCCAGCGGCAAGATGGTGCCTTTGGGTTCGTCGAACAATACGCAAGGGTTGTCGCCAGCCACACCGTTTCCGTCCATGACCCATGGGCCGGGCAGACATTTGCCTTCCTTGTGAAGTCGGTTGGTCATGCCGTTGGTGGTTGCAGATGTCGATATATCCATCAGCACTGGTGTGCCGTCTGTAGGAATTCCAGCAGCGATCGGGTTGGGCGTGAACACTGCATCGAGTCCGCCAAAAGGCGCCACACTTTCGGTGTTGGGATCGGAGCACGTCAGAACCATCAGCAGGCCCTGATCGGTCGCGCGCTTGAGGTAAGCAGCCAGGCAAGCAATGTGATGGCTGCGGCGAATGACCACGGTGCAGCTGCCTTGCGATGTCGCGCGCGCGCAGGCCAGCGTCATGGCCTGCAACACCAACCAGGGACCAGGAAGCCTGCGTCCGTCCCACGTCACCGCAGCTGGGTAATCTGCCAACACCGCGGGTGTGCCGAGTTTCTCCATACCGCCCGACGCCAGTTCACCCAGGTAGCCTGGCAGCAAAGCGAGCCCGTGGGTGTTATGGCCCAGCAGGTCGCCCTCCACCAGTACTTCAGCCACCGATTGGGCTTTTTCCAGCGCCAGACCGGCAGCGGTTAGCAGGGATTGCGCATAGCCAGTTAGCTCGTCGTAACGATAGTGCACGTGGCGTCACTCCAGTTAGGTTGTCGCTGTGACCAAACTTTGCAGGCCGGACGACAGCGTTGAGGTTTGGCCTCGGGCGCGAATTGTCCCGGGGAAAATGTCGGCCAGTATTCATCCGCTCTGGCGAATCATTTGTTCATGGTTCGTCGACAACGTTCATTTGAATTGAAACGCACCAACGCCAAATAGACCCACCAACCCGATCACGATCAAATAAATGGCGACGATAAAGTTTAAAAGCCGCGGGACGATCAAGACAAGAATCCCGGCGATAAGCGAAATCATGGGCGTCAGGCTTAGATGAAGGTTCATTGAAAGTTCTCCAATTCAGTCAGGTAAAAGATATCACCAGTCAGATGATGCCAGTTAAATCCTCTGACTGATTTCCTGCTGCGTCCACTGCAGGTTTTACAGGTCTGCATGAACGCACCCAATGCTTGCCCTTTGTCTTGTTGTCTCCGCAGAAAAGGGTGTCAGCTCACAATTTCACGTACTCATACGCAACCGGGTTTGCATTGATGCCGCGGTCAGGCGGTGCAATCCAGCCCGCCATTTTTCCCGGTTCGGTCACGCGGTGCATCAAGCTGTGAATAAAGGATTTGTCGGCATCGGTGGGCAACCAGCTGTCTTTTTGGGCTTCAAACTCGGCCGCGCTGATGGGGTTTCCCTTGGGATCGGTGTGTGCACCAGACCAGCTGCCCACACTGCGGCGGAAACGGGTCGATGGCAATTCGAACTCAAACTCGACACTTGCGCGCTTGATGCCCATGTTCCAGCGTGTCAAGCCAATGTTGCAATCCTTGACGTATTCGAGACGGGTGGTCTCGTTCATGCCGACGCGCGTGGAAATAGATTCGTTCTTCATGCCGCCCCTGCCATCTGGCACGCAGATGACCATCTCGGTATCCCGCTCCAGATGGTCCGCAAACTTGGCTTCATCGGGCCGGCCCTTGATGCCGTTGGCAAATGCGTTGGCAGCGTTGCTTGACGACTCCGAGCCAAACAAATCGAGCGACGACGTGAACCAGAAGTTCATGAATTTCTGGATGGTTGGCAAGTCAATCACGCCGGCGTTGCGCAGCGTCGCCGTGTCGGCCGTGTCCAGCTCTTTCATGACTTCAAGCGTGCGCCGGATGACACGGCCAATCCCCGTCTCACCCACAAACATGTGGTGCGCTTCTTCTGTCAGCATAAAGCGTGTGGTGCGGGCCAGCGGGTCAAACGCGGATTCAGCAAACGATTTCAACTGGAACTTGCCATCCCGGTCGGTGAAGTAAGTGAACATGAAAAAGCTGAGCCAGTTGTCCATCGGCTCGTTGAAGGTGCCCAGAATGCGCGGTTTGTCAGCGTCACCGCTGTGGCGCATCAGCAGCTCTTCGGCTTCTTCACGGCCATCACGGCCAAAGTGCGCGTGCAGCAAATAAACCATGGCCCACAAATGGCGACCCTCTTCAACATTGACCTGAAACAGGTTGCGCAGGTCATACAGCGAAGGTGCCGTGTGGCCCAGCAGGCGCTGCTGCTCCACCGATGCCGGCTCGGTGTCGCCTTGTGTGACGATCAGGCGGCGGAATGTCGAGCGGTACTCGCCCGGCACTTCCTGCCACACGTCTTCGCCCATGTGGTCGCCAAAACCAATCTTGCGACCCGGCTCCTGGTCAGCCAGAAAAATGCCCCAGCGGTAGTCGGGCATGGGGGTGTAGCCGTAGCTGGCCCAGCCCGAAGCGTCAACGCCCACAGCGGTACGCAAATAGACTTCTTTTGCCTTGAAGTCGCTCGGGCCCATCTCTTCCCACCAGTTCAGAAAAGCAGGTTGCCAGTGCTCCAGCGCGCGCTGGAGCTGCCGGTTTTCGCCAAGGTGGACGTTGTTGGGGATCAGGGCTTGCAGGTCGATAGTGCTCATGTCATTTCCTTATCAAAAATTAACTTGCGAAATAGCAGTTAGATTCAATTCAAATGGCCGATGGAGAAGGCTGTGCCGGGCCACAGCGGCCGCCCCCTGGAAAGGGCGCGCTGCAGGTGCTTCGGGGAATTACACCCGCTTCCAGTCGAATTTCGCTTTTTTGCCAGTGCCAAACAGCTTCAAGGCGCCCTCTTCGCCAACCGCGTTCGGGCGTATGAAAATCCAGTTTTGCCAGGCCGACAGGCGGCCAAAAATACGGGTTTCCATGGTCTCTTTGCCAGGAAAGCGCAAGGAGGCTTCCAGGCCGGTCATGGCGTCGGGTGACATGCTGGTACGTTCTTCCAGCATGATACGAATTTCGTCCTCCCAATCAATGTCGTCCGGGCTAAGGGTGACCAGACCAAGTGCCAATGCCTGGTCGGCGCGCAACGGGCTGTCGCCCAAGCCCTTGAGCTGGTTGATGACGGTGTCGTCTTCGTAAAACCGGGTTTGCAGGCGACTCAAGCCATTGACGGCAGGGAACCAGCCAAAATTGGCGGGGCTCAATTGCAATGCAGGTGCTGCGTCGGGCGAATCCGGCAAGTCCAGCATGTAGATACGATCGCAGGCCAGGGCCACCTCGTAGAAGGTTCCGGCAAAGCACGAACCCGAATCAACCAGCGCGATCAATGAGCGGCTGGTCACGTCCAGCCGGGCCAGCGTGCGGCGCAGGGCGCCTGTGGTTTCTCTGACCAGCCAGTGGTCTTTCAGGTTGTCGAGCACCTGGTCCATCCTGATCATCTGTTGCGCCTGGCCCTGGGTTTTGATGACCCAGGTGCCGACTTCAAGCTCATTGGTGCGCAGGTTCAAAATCGCGTCGTCCAGCTCACGCTGCATTTTGAGCGGGTACCAGCTGGCACCTGCGGCTTCAATCGCCTCGGGTGTGGATTCAATCGCTGCAGCCGGCGCCTTGACGGTGATGGTGGCGATGCGGCGGGTGCGGTCAACCGCTGCATCGACTGTGCTGTAGTGGTAGCCAGCGTCATCAATCACCGGCTTGAGTGCTGTCAGTTCAATACCTTTTGATGCTTTCCCCCTCGTGGATGCTGCCCGAAGTGCTTCTATTTCAATAGCAAGCAGCTGGCCGAACTGCTGCGGCTTGGCATGTGCGTCAATCAGCTTCCAGTCTTTGGCGCGGTCAGCTCGCACGCCTTCAGACGTGAGGCTGAATATGTCCGCAAGGTCGCGGCGAACCTTGCGCTTGTCGGTCACGCGGGTCAGGCCGCCGGTGCCTGGCAGCACACCAAGCAAAGGCACTTCCGGCAGGCTGACGGTGGACGACCGGTCGTCCACCATGATGATGCGGTCGCAGGCCAGAGCCAGCTCGTAACCGCCGCCAGCGCAGGCACCGGTCACTGAGGCGATCGCTTTAAGGCCATCGTGGCGCGACGAATCTTCCAGGCCGTTGCGGGTTTCGTTGGTGAACTTGCAGAAGTTGACCTTCCAGCCGTGGGTAGACAAACCCAGCATGTAAATGTTGGCACCCGAGCACCAGATTTTTTCTTTACCGCTTTCAAACACCACCACCTTGACGGACGGGTGCTCAAAACGAATCCGGTTGATGGCGTCATGCAACTCAATGTCCACGCCCAGGTCATAGCTGTTGAGCTTGAGCTTGTAGCCGGGCTTAATGCCGCCGTCTTCATTGATGTCGAGCTTCAGCCGGGCCACATCACCTTCCACGGACAGCGTCCAGTGCTGGTATTTGGCCGGGTGGGTGGCAAAGCTCACGAGTTCACGCTCTTGGCCATCAATGGTTTGCTTGAATAACAGTGGCTCGGTCATGGCGTTCATGTTGTCTCCTTGGAATTTTTAAGCGGGCTCAAGTGGGGGAACAGCTCTTCGCAGGTCTGCAAGGCTTTGTTTCATGGTGCGTGCAGCGGTGTCAACCACCGAATCCGCGCGGGCATACAGGGCTTCACGGCTGGAGAGAATGCGGCGAATGTCTTCCATGGCTTCATGGCTGGCACCGCTGGTCGAGTCAAACGGACGCATGTCGCCCTGCGCCACCACCCGCGCCATGTGCTCTTCAGGGCTGGCCTTGAGCCAGACACAGTAAAAACGGCTTTGAAGAAGATCAAACGTCTCGCGCTCGCTCACGATGCTGCCGCCGGTGGTCATGACCACGCCATCGGGGTGGTCTTCAGCGATGCGGAACAACGCGCGGCGTTCGTAGCGGCGGTAACCGGCCTGCCCGTGCAGCAACAAGATCTCATTCATGCTGGTACCGGCTTCGCGTTCGATCTCGCGGTCCAGCTCAATGAAAGGCACGCAGCGCTCCAGTGCCAGCTGCGCGCCCAACGTGGACTTACCCGCGCCACGCAGGCCAATCAGGGCCACGCGCTGCGCCCGGCCGAGCGCATCGCTCAAGCCAAAAGTGCCTCCCAGAAAGCCATAGGCCTGGTCAAGTTGCGAGTCGTCCAGACGGGACAGCAGACCGTGGGCACGGGCGAGTGCCGGGCGCGGTGCGTCTTGCAGCAGCTCAAGTATGGAAATGTTCAGCGCGCGGCCAATGGCTTCAAGTGAATTGATAGAGACATTGCCCTTGCCGGACTCGACGTCCGCCAGAAAGCGCTCGCTCAGGCCAGAGTCAGATGCCAGCGCCTTGCGCGTCATGCCGCGCCGGGCACGCCAGCTGCGAACGCGTGCGCCCAGCTCGCTCAAGGTGTCGCCAGACGGGTTGCTTACCGTGTTGTTTGGCGCTGCTTTTAAGGCCTGATCAGACATGGTTTCCAAAAAATACCCGCTTCAAATATTTTGCTGACATTGAAAAATGATGTGGATTTCGGGGGTTTGCAATCTCCGGCGATTGCAGTATACTTCATCGATAAAGACAGTCAAGCAGTTTATTGCATTTTTCACACCCTTTGACAAGCTCAAAATGATATTAAGAATATGAAACTCAAAATTCTGGTGGGCACCATGACCAGTACCGCCGACTATGTGGCACAAGCTATTCAGATGGACTGCGCAGACCTGATCGACGACATAGAAATAATGTTGATGGACAACCTGGACATCTCTGCGTTTCATGCCAACCAGGCAGAAAATGCACTTTATCTCATATGCACTTCCACCTATGGTCAGGGGGACGTACCAGACAACGCCCGCGCTTTGTATGAATCCATGGCTGCGCAGCCCCAGTTTTTGGGGCATGTGCGCTATGGCGTGATCGCGTTGGGTGACCGCACTTACCTGCAAACTTTTTGCTTTGGTGGTAAAAAATTCGACGAACGGTTGCAAGACCTGGGGGCCCGGCGCATCGGTGAGGTGTGGTGCCACGACGCCAGCACCGGCACCATGCCCGAAACCGAAGGCACCGAGTGGTGCAGGCAATGGCTCACGCTAGCGTTGCAGACCCTGCAAACAGCGGCTTCCAGCCAGACCACTGCCTGACAGAAAAGCATAGAAAGTCCTGCGACAAAGCGTTGTCAGGCACGAGCTGCTACACAAAAAATAGCAAGCCATTAAAAAGATCTGGAGAAAAACATGCAATTGAGCTGCGCCAACCACACGGTCAGCCCACCTTTGGTGGACATTCCCCGTGACTACAACGCCGCCCACGACCTGTTGGCCCGCAACGTCCAGCGGGCGGCCAAAGTCGCTTTTATAGATGCCACCAGCGGTGAACAAATTACCTATGGCGAGCTGTCCACACAGGCGCACCGTTTTGCCAACGCCCTGCGCACCTTTGGTTTTGCGCCTGAAAGCCGCGTGCTGATTGCCATGCTCGACACACCCGAGTGGCCGGTGGTGTTTTTGGGCTGCATTCTGGCGGGCGTGGTGCCCGTGGGCGCCAACACCTTGCTGACCAGCGCAGATTTTGACTACATGTTGCGCGACTCGCGGGCGCAAGGCCTGGTGGTGTCGCACACGCTGCTGCCGGCGTTTGACGGCTTGCTGGACACAAATAACCCGGCCGGCCCCCTGAAGAACGTGATCGTTGCAGGGGTCGAAAATTGTGCATCAAATGCCTGCCTGCGGCAACTTTTACGGGGGCCTGCCGCTATTGAAACAGTAGCGAACACGTACGCTGACGATATCTGCTTCTGGCTCTATTCAAGCGGCTCGACCGGCGCACCCAAAGGCACCGTGCACCTGCACAGCCACCTGATGCAGACCGCAGAGTTGTATGGCCGGGGCGTGCTGGGCATTCAGGAGTCCGATGTGGTGTATTCAGCTGCCAAGCTGTTTTTTGCCTACGGGCTGGGCAATGGCCTGACGTTTCCCATGAGCGTCGGTGCCACCGCCGTGCTGCTGCCCGCCCGGCCCACCACAGCAGAAGTGTTTGGCTTGCTCAAAACATACCAGCCGACTATTTTTTACGGTGTTCCCACGTTGTATGCCGCGCTACTGGGTGATGCTGACCGGCCTGCAAAAAGCGAGGTGAATTTACGAGTTTGCACCAGCGCAGGCGAAGCCTTGCCGGCTGAAATCGGCAAAAAATGGACCGCGCACTACGACTGCGAGATTCTGGATGGCATTGGTTCCACCGAAATGTTGCACATCTTTTTAAGCAACCGGCCCGGGCAGGTACGCTACGGCACCACCGGCCAGGCCGTGCCCGGTTACGCTTTGCGGATTGTGGGCGACGACGGCAAGCCCTGCGGCGTCGGCGAGATTGGCGAGCTGCAGATCAGCGGCCCCAGCGCGGCCATCATGTACTGGAACAACCGGGCCAAAACCAAGGCAACCTTTGCTGGCGAATGGACCCGCAGTGGTGACAAGTACACCGTTGACGCAGACGGCTACTACACCTACGGTGGCCGCAGCGACGACATGCTCAAGGTAGGCGGTATTTATGTGTCACCGTTTGAAGTCGAGGCCTGCCTGATGACGCATGCCTGCGTGTTTGAAGTCGCCGTGATCGGGGTGCTGGACGCCGATGAATTGGTCAAGCCCAAAGCCTATGTGGTCTTCAAACCCGGCATGACGGCGAGCACCGATGAACTCAAAGCGCATGTCAAGCAACAACTGGCACCGTACAAGTACCCGCGCTGGTTCGAATTTGTCGGTGAGCTGCCCAAAACGGCCACAGGCAAGATCCAGCGTTTCAAATTACGCCAGCAAGCGTAGCGCTACACGCCCGATGGTCACCACGGTCGGGCGGCAGCCAGGCAAAACCATTACTTGAGGTTTAAACAATTTACTCTTCAATCTCGGGTTTTACACTATGCTTTTGCAGCCCCTGCTCGCTTACCATTTGCAGGAATTATTAATAACAACTTCCAGTGTTTAATTGGCTGACATTCGATTTTTACGACGTTTTTATCTAGTTTTTATCTAATTTCCATCTGGCTTCCACCTGCTAACAAGGAGTTTTAAATGACCTCTCGTCGCCTCGTATTAACGCGCAGCGCTGCCGTAATTGGTGCCGCATCCACCGGCCTTTTGTTGCCCGAAATCGTGCGTGCACAGTCCGGCAAAGTGCGCGTCGGCTTCATGCTGCCCTACACCGGTACGTTCGCACAACTGGGTGTGGCGATTGAAAACGGCTTTCGCCTGGCCATCAATGAGCAAGGCGGCAAACTGGGCGGTCGCGAGATCGAGTACTTCAAGGTCGACGACGAATCGGAGCCTTCAAAAGGTATTGAAAACGCCAACAAGCTGGTGCAGCGCGACAAGGTCGATGTGCTGGTGGGAACCGTTCACTCCGGCGTGCAGATGGGCATTCAAAAAGTTGCCCGCGATACCGGCGTGCTGAGCCTGATTCCCAACGCCGGTGTGCATGCCGCCACCCGCTCGCTCTGCGCGCCCAACGTGTTCCGTACCTCGTTTACCAATTCGCAGCCAACCCGTGCCTTGGGCAAGGCCATGATGGACCGCGGCGCCAAAAAAGCCGTCTGGATCACCTGGAAATATGCCGCCGGTGACGAGGCTTTTGAAGGGTTCAAGGAAGGCTACACCGCCGCTGGCGGCACCATCATCAAGGAACTTGGCCTGCCCTTCCCGCAGGTGGAGTTTCAGGCCCTGCTGACCGAAATCGCCGCACTCAAACCCGACGCTGTAGCCTGCTTTTTTGCCGGCGGTGCAGCCGCCAAGTTCATCAAGGACTACGCCGCTGCGGGCCTCAAGGGCAAGATCCCTTTGTATGGCTCGGGCTTTTTGACCGAGGGTGTGCTGGAAGCCGCCGGCCCGGCGGCAGACGGCATCATCACGACCATGCATTACAGCGATGCCCTGGCCACCGAGCGCAACCGTCAGTTCCGCCTGAATTACGCCAAGACGTTCAAGGCACAACCCGACGTGTATGGCGTGCAGGGTTATGACACCGGCTTGTTGCTGATTCAGGGCGCCAATGCCGTCAGGGGCGACCTGAACAACAAAGCCGCCTTGTACAAAGCCATGGAAGGGGCCACCATCGACAGTCCGCGCGGCAAGTGGACCATGAGCAAATCACACAACCCAGTGCAAGACATGTACCTGCGCGTAGTTGAAAACAAGGAAAACAAGGTCATTGGCATTGCCGCCAAGGCGCTGGCTGACTCGGGCGCGGGCTGCAAGATGGTTTGAGTTTGCAACTATGATGGAATCAACGGGAGGTTGACAGCCTCCCGCTTTTTTTTGCCCTCTTTTTCTTGTTTCTTGTTTCTTGTTTACGACTGTTCATGACACAGAGCACTTACTTACTTTACCTGGCCGCTGTTGCGTTACTGGTACTTTCTCCTGGGCCCACCATGCTGATGTGCGTTACCACAGCGCTCAACAGTGGGCCACGCCAGGCTATGACTGGCGTGGCGGGCAGTGTCAGCGCTGTGCTGTGTGTCATGTTGCTGTCGGCCCTGGGGTTAGGCGCGCTGCTGTCGGCATCGGAAGCGGCCTTTACGGCAGCCAAGGTAGTCGGTGCGGCGTATCTAATCTGGCTGGGCGTCAGCACTTTCCGCAGCGAAGGGGTGGTGTTGGACACCGCAGCCGCGCCCAAAGCAGCATCTGAGCAATCGTTTTTTTTGCGGGGCTTTTTAATCGGTGCCAGTAACCCCAAGGCCTTGCTTTTTTTTGCAGCATTTTTTCCGCAGTTTTTAAATCCTGCGTTGCCCTTTGCACCCCAGTTTGTCATCCTGGCGCTGACCTTTGTCGCTTTTGAGTTCACGGTGTTGACACTCTACGCGCTGGGCGTTTCACGCATCGCGCCGCTGCTGCGTGCCAGCGGGCCCATACGCTGGGTCAATCGCCTGTGTGGTGGCCTGTTCACACTGATGGGTGGCCTGCTGCTCCTGACAAGACGGCACAGCTGAACCCGGGGTACCTATGGATTTAGCCAATTTTCTCATTCAATTGCTCAACAGCGTGCAGTATGGCCTGCTGCTGTTCATGCTGGCCGCCGGCCTGACGCTGATCTTCGGCATCATGGGCGTGGTCAACCTGGCGCATGGCAGTTTTTACATGCTGGGGGCATACCTGGCGTGGTCGCTCAGCACGCTGTTTGGCAGCTTGACACTGGCCATTCTGGGTGGCGCAGCGCTGTCAGTCGTTTTTGGCCTGGGACTTGAATGGCTGTTGTTTCGCCACTTCTACAAGCGTGACCACCTGGACCAGGTGCTGCTGACCTTTGGCCTGATTTACATTTTTGAAGAACTGCGCTCTATCTTGTGGGGCGACGATGTGCATGGCGTAACGATCCCCGATATGCTTGCCGCCTCGATCCCGCTGACAAACAACCTGTCGTACCCGGTATACCGCCTGTTCATGTCTGGCGTTTGCATGGCACTGGCGCTTGGCCTGTATTTGTTGATTTCCAAAACCCGGCTGGGCATGAAAATCCGCGCCGGTGCATTTAACCGCGACATGGCCGAATCACTCGGCATCAACATCAAGCTGATCCACGCCGTGGTGTTTGCACTCGGCGTGGGACTGGCTGCCGTGGCCGGCATGATCGCTGCGCCGATTGCAAGCGTCTATCCCAACATGGGCTCGCAAGTGCTCATCATGTGTTTCGTGGTGGTGGTGATTGGCGGCATTGGCTCGGTACGCGGCGCACTCATTGCTGCGCTGCTGGTTGGCCTGGTAGACACCTTTGGCAAGGTACTGTTGCCGCAAGTGGCGGGCATGCTGGTCTACATGCTGATGGCCGGCGTGTTGTTGTGGAAGCCTGAAGGTTTATTCAAAGCATGAGCACACAACAAGCCAATCTCGAAATTCTGCCCATCAGCATCAAGCTGGTACTCGGCATGGGTCTGGTCGCCCTGCTGGCCTTCCCGTTTGTCGGCACACCGTTCTACACGGAGATGGTCACGCGCATGATGATCATGGCGATTTTTGCCATGAGCCTGGACTTGCTTCAGGGCGTCACCGGCCTGGTGTCGCTGGGCCATGCCGCTTATTTTGGGCTGGCCGGCTATGTGCTGGCTTTTCTCACGTCGCAAACTGAAGCCGTGAGCCTGTGGTGGACGCTGCCGGTGGCGGTGCTGGCCTCTGGCGGGGCCGCGCTGGTCATCGGCTTTTTTGTGGTGCGCACACACGGCATTTACTTCATCATGGTCACCATGGCGTTTGCGCAAATGGTCTTTTACCTGTTTTTTGACAACAAGATACTGGGCGGGTCTGACGGCCTGTATGTCAACTTCAAACCCAGCGCCGCCATTTTTGGCTGGGTGCCGTTTGACCTCGACAACAAACGCGTCCTGTATTACTTCACCCTGGCAGCTCTTCTGCTGGTTTATGTCTTTTTGCGCCGTCTGCTGTGGAGCCCGTTTGGGCGCACGCTGAGCGGCATTCGCGTGAACGAGCACCGCATGCGGGCCATGGGGTATGGCGTGTTGGGCTACAAGCTCTCGGCCTTCACCCTCGCAGGCGCGCTGGCCGGGTTGGCGGGCTACCTGGCGGGTGTGCAAAGCGGCTACATCAACCCCGAGCTGATGGGCTTTCACATGAGTGCACACGCCATCATGATGGTGATTTTGGGCGGCATGGGCAACTTTGCCGGGGCGATTGTGGGTGCGTTTGCGTTTGAGTATCTGCTGCATGTGTTCAAAGACCTGCCGCAGGTGGGCAGCGTCAACCTGGGCAAGCACTGGCAGCTGTGGATGGGCCTGTTCATCGTGCTGCTGGTGACGTTTGCACCGCGCGGGATTTTGGGCCTGTTCGAGAAGTTCATGAAACGCAAGGGAGCTTCCGATGCGTGAAGTCCTCCTTTCAGCAGTGGGTCTGACCAAGCGCTTCGGCGGTCTGGCGGCCGTAAATGATGTGTCGATAGACCTGCTGCGCAACCACATTCACGCCGTGATTGGCCCCAATGGCGCGGGCAAATCCACGCTGACCAATCTGCTTTCAGGCGACTTGCCGCTCACCTCGGGTACGGTCACTCTCGGTGATCTCGATGTCACAGGCTGGAGTCCCGACAAAATTTCAGGCCAGGGCCTGGGGCGCAGTTACCAGAAAACCAACATCTTTTTGCCCTTCACGGTATGGGAAAACATACGCCTTGCAGCGCAGTCGCGTGAACCCTTTGCGGCGCAATGGTTCAAGCGTGCCGCCAGCTTTTCAAGCATCAACACACGCGCTGAAAGAGCCCTGGAACTGGCGGGTTTGCAGCACCGCAGAAGCAGCATCGCGGGCACTATCAGCCACGGTGAGCAACGCCAGCTGGAGATCGCCATGACGCTCGCCACCGAGCCCCAGGTGGTGCTGCTCGACGAGCCACTGGCCGGCATGGGCGCAGTAGAAGCCGAGCGCATGGTGGAGTTGCTGAAAAGCATAAAAAAGAACCACGGCATTTTGCTGGTTGAGCATGACATGGACGCTGTTTTTACCCTCGCCGACAGGCTCACCGTGATGGTCAATGGCCAGGTGATTGCCAGCGGTACACCAGCTGAAATCAGGGCTGATGCGGGAGTACAAGCCGCGTACCTCGGAGAAGAGCATTCATGAACACCGAACTGCTTATAAATGCCCAAGGTCTGCAGACATATTACGGTGCCAGCCACATCCTGCGCGGGGTTAGCTTTAGTGTGGCACGCGGCGAAACCATTGGCCTGATGGGCCGTAACGGCATGGGCAAGAGCACGCTGCTCAAAAGCATCATGGGCCTGGTCAAACCACGTGGCGGCTCAATTGACATTGCGGGCCAGCCCATGATGGGTTGTGCGCCCTACGAGATAGCCCGCAAGGGCATTGCCTATGTGCCTGAGGGTCGGGGCATTTTTGGCAACCTGAGCGTGGTTGAGAACCTAAAGATGGCGGCTAGAGCCGGAACACGTGGCCAGCGCGACTGGACCTACGACCGTGTGCTGGAGACCTTTCCACGCCTGAAAGAACGCCTGGGCCATGGCGGCCAGCAGCTCAGCGGCGGCGAGCAGCAAATGCTCACCATTGGCCGGGCCCTCATGACCAATCCCGATGTGCTGATTCTGGACGAAGCCACCGAAGGCCTGGCCCCCTTGATTGCGCGAGACATCTGGCGAATCTGCAGCATGGTGCGCGAAACAGGTATCAGCAGCGTCATCGTCGATAAAAACTGGAAACATGTCACCCAGATCACCGACCGCAATGTAATTCTGGTTAAAGGCAAAGTGGTGTTCGAGGGCAGCTCTGCCGACCTGCATGCCAAGCCTGAGTTGCTGCAGCAATACCTCGGCGTGTAGGCGTCAAACAGTCGCTGGTAGTGAACGGACTGGCAAGCTTCCCAAGGTGAAATAAAAGGTCGCCCCCTGGTCAGGCGCAGACTCGGACGAGATCTTGCCAGAGTGGCGCTTGATGATTCTCTGTACTGTGGCCAGCCCAATGCCTGTACCGGGGAATTCCAGCTTGGGGTGTAGCCGCTCGAAAGTCCCAAAAAGTTTGTCCGCATGAGCCATATTATAGATAAGGCCCAATAAAGTCTGAACTTTATCAGCTATTCATGATCAGAGAGTCATGGAAAAAGAAAGTGCGCGAGATCAAACACTGGAGCAACTTCACGAAAGGCGCAAGCAGGTCGTGAGGCTGCACAGACAAGGC
>JANXTM010000147.1 GCA_025352405.1 Polaromonas sp. | reverse complement strand
TCTAAGTGCTTTTTTTCATTCATCTGTGAGTAAGAACCAGCACCGGACCCAAGCTTGAACGTCGCGTGGATTTCACCCACCGGCCGCCCGCGGGCGCTGATGATTTCTTGATTGCCCCAAGGGGCCAATAACTCGCGCTGCTGGTCATCGAGCCAGCCCGCCTGTTCCAGTGCCGCAACTGCGGCTATGTACAGGGCCGGCATGTGGCCGCTGATCACTTTGATGGCGATACCCTGGCGGCGGCTTTTGCTGGCAATGACCTGCACCCCGTCCGCACCAATTTTTGTCAGCCAGTCGCCGCGCCCAGCCCGAGTAAAGGCCAAGTCATTGCGGCCGGTGCCTGACACCATTTCCGGATGCGCTCCCATGGCATGGGCCAGCACTTCGAAAGACTCACCAAACTCAGCATCTGACCGGCCACTGGCAAGACGCGCAAAACACAGAGCCAGCCGGGACAAGGGCATGGCGTAGTTGGGCGCCGAGCAACCATCTGTTCCGGCCACCAGCTGATCTTCATCCATCCGGGCGGCACGCGCCACATGGCTTCGAATCGCTTTTTGCAACGCATGCGCGGGTGCCAGATGATCCTCCATGGGCAAGCAATGCTGAACGCAATAAGCCAAAAACCCAGTGTGCTTGCCACTGCAATTGTTGTATCGCTCGTCAAATGTCGCACCGGGCGGCGGTGTCAGTCCGCCATAACTGAACCGCAGCGGCACATGACAACCGCACTGCAGGCTTGAAAAAGGCTGGCCCACCTTTTCCAGCATTTCATCGACTTTTTGAATGTGCATGTCCTCGCCGTTGTGGCTTGCACAAAGCAGGGCGATGTGTTCGGGCGCAAAGTCGAAATAGGCGGCCCCGCCGCCCTGCATGAAGGGCAAAGCCTGAAAAGGCTTGATGGTAGACCTTGTAAAAGTCACTGCGTGCGGGTCACCCGCGCTGTGAAGTACCCGGCCTGATGCGTCCACCACTGCCACGGCGCCTGCGTGAACGATTTCAGCCAGCGGCCCGCGCGTATGCTCTACAAGAGGTTCAAAGGTCATGTTTTTCCTGGTGCGTGGTGAGTTTCAGGGTTGAGGTTAACGCCGCGCGAGCCGCGATAGCCGCTTGCGTTTGCTTTTATTTTTTGATTCGGGGCCAGGCGGCGCATCCTTTAAAGCCTTGGCTTGCAACGCCAGTGCCTGGTCTTTTTTAGCCTGCTTTTTCTTGTTGCGAAAATGCAGGATGGTCCGGCCCAAGGCAAAGCTGATGGACGCACTGACAATCAGAAGTATGGCGCTGGAGATTTCCATGATGCCCTTTGAGGTTTTGTCGCGCCGCGCTATAAAAACAGCGACTGCAAATCGTTGAGGAAATCAAAACCCCGTTCAGTGGGTTTGACCCGTACAAAATCACGCTCGATCAGGCCCTTGCGTTCCGCCTCTTCCAGGCCCTGAGTAATCGCGGTGAACGGCAGGCCGGTTTTTTCAACGAAATCCTGCAACTTGAAACCTTCCTTGAGCCGAAGCGCATTGAGCATGAATTCAAAAGGCAGCTCGGCACGGCTAACTTCGGTTTCCTGCGTCACGGCACGTCCTTCCAGAGCTTTGTCCATGTAGAGCTTGGGTTCACGAAAGCGCACCTGACGCACCACGCGGTGGGCAAAACTGAGCTTGCTGTGGGCGCCTGCACCTATGCCCAGATAGTCACCAAACTGCCAGTAATTGAGGTTATGAAAGCAGCGGTGCCCCGCCTTGGCGTAGGCCGACACTTCATAACGCTGCAGCCCGGCGCCCTCGGTTATTTCCGTTATTTTGTCGAGCATGGCATACGCCTCGTCTTCCTCGGGAATTACAGGCGGAAACTTCGCGAAGTAGGTGTTGGCTTCAATCGTCAGGTGATAAATGGAGATATGGGGAGGGCCCAGAGCAAGCGCTGTCTGTATGTCTTGCTCTAGATTTTGTAGCGTCTGGCCGGGCAGTGCGTACATGATGTCGAGGTTAAAGGTGTCAAAGGCCTGCGCGGCCTCTTCAACAGCGGCAATCGCCTGCGCGCGGTCATGCACCCGGCCCAGCACCTTGAGGTGGCGGTCGTCAAAGCTCTGCACGCCAATCGACAGCCGTGTCACCCCGGCGCTGCGAAAAGCCCTGAAGCGGTCTTTTTCAAAGGTGCCCGGATTGGCCTCCAGCGTGATTTCGCAGTCAGGCGTCAGCCGGAGCCGCGCCCGAATATCAGCCAGCAGGCGGTCAATGGCCTTGGGTGAAAACAGGCTGGGAGTGCCGCCACCGATAAAAATACTGTGTACCGTGCGGCCCCAGATCAACGGCAGCGAGGACTCCAGGTCAGCTATCAGCGCGTCAATGTACCGTTGCTCGGGCATCTCCGCGGCCACCTCGTGCGAGTTGAAGTCGCAATAAGGACATTTTTTAAGGCACCACGGCAAATGCACATAGAGTGACAAAGGCGGCAAGGCGCCAAGCTGCAGCGTGCCGCTGCGCATGTAATGCTGGATGTCTTGCTGGACCATTGTCAGACCTGCAGCCACTGCTCACGCATCAATTGCATCATCAGCCGGGTGGCCTTGCCACGGTGGCTGTTGGCGTTTTTGACTTCAGTCGGTAACTGGGCAAAGGTCTGGCCAAACGCCGGGAGATACATCACCGGGTCAAACCCAAATCCATTGTTTCCCACGGGTGCACGAGTGATTTCACCGACCACGCGGCCTGCAGCGATCAGCGGTTCAGGGTCATCCGCAGAGCGTACGGCGACCAGGGTACTGACCAGCGCGGCGCGGCGGTTGTCTTGTGTGGCCATTTGCGCCAGCAGGGCCTTGACGTTGTTGTCATCGCCCTTGGCATAGCCAAATTGCGTGGCATAAAACGCGGTGTCTACCCCCGGCAAGCCACCAAAGGCATCGACGCACAAGCCTGCGTCGTCGGCCAGCGCTGGCAGACCACTGAGGCGGGACGCATGGCGGGCTTTGGCCAGCGCGTTTTCCACAAAAGTGCGAAACGGCTCCTCAGCCTCAGGAATACCCAGCTCGGCCTGACGCACCAGCTCCACGCCCAGCGGTGCCAGCATGGCTCCCAACTCTGCGAGCTTGCCCCGGTTGTTCGACGCCAACACAATTTTCATGATGAAAAACAGTTTTTCGGTATATTTTACGGAGGCGATATGCTATTTATTTGATAGTGAATTCTTTTGAAGCACGACGAGCTCCCGGATGCCCTTTTCAGCCAAAACAAGCAATGCATCCATTTCCTGGCGGGAAAAAGCCGCACCTTCTGCCGTGCCCTGCACTTCTACAAAGTTTCCAGCACCCGTCATGACGACGTTCATGTCGGTGTCGCACGCTGAGTCTTCGGTGTACTCGAGGTCCAGCAAAGGCACGCCGCGCAACATACCGACCGAGATGGCCGCGACGTGGTCAACGATAGGCGTCTCCACAAGCTTGCCTTCAGCCAGCAATTTATTCACAGCATCTTGAGCGGCAACAAAAGCGCCGGTGATACTGGCCGTACGGGTGCCACCATCGGCCTGAATCACATCGCAATCAAGGTAAATGGTACGTTCCCCGAGCTTTTTCAAGTCGAACACCGAGCGCATGGAGCGGCCAATCAGGCGTTGAATTTCTTGCGTGCGTCCACTTTGTTTGCCGCGTGCGGCTTCCCGGTCGCTTCTAGTGTGGGTGGCGCGCGGCAGCATACCGTACTCAGCAGTCACCCAGCCTTCGCCGCTGCCTTTTTTGTGCCCTGGCACTTTTTCTTCTACCGACGCGGTGCAAAGCACCTTGGTGCCACCGAACTCAATCAACACCGAGCCCTCGGCATAAGCGGTGTAATTACGAGTGATACGCACAGGGCGCAAGGCGTCAGGCGCACGTGCGCCGTTTCTTTCAAACTGGCTCATGGAAGGAGTCACGGCTATAGCTTTCTGGCGAACAACG
>JANXTM010000142.1 GCA_025352405.1 Polaromonas sp. | reverse complement strand
GGAAGGACGCAAGCCAAAGACGTTGTTGAAGGCTGCGGGGTTACGCAGTGATCCCATCATGTCGCTGCCATCAGCCACGGGCAACATGCGCAAAGCCAGTGCGCTGGCCGCGCCGCCACTGCTGCCGCCCGCAGTGCGGGTTGGATCGTAGGCGTTGCCGGTCGTGCCGAATACCGTGTTGTAGGTCTGGGATCCCAGCCCAAACTCCGGTGTATTGGTTTTCCCGATGATGATGGCACCGCTGGCGCGCAGCCGTTTGACCATCAGCGCATCTTGGGGCGCGACAAAATCAGCGAATGCAGGCGAACCGAAGGTAGTGGCAATGCCCGCCGTGGTGGTCAGGTCCTTGACGGCGTGTGGAAAGCCATGCATCCAGCCCAAACACTGCCCTTTCGACAGTTGCACGTCCCGTTCATCTGCCTGAGCCAGCAGCAGCTCGGGCTCGACCATGGAAACGATGGCGTTGACCCTCGGATTGAAGCGATCAATGTGCTGGAGGTAGCTTTGCATCACCTCCCGACAAGACCATTGCCGGGATTGAATCCCTTGCGCGAGTTCGACCGCGTTGGCCTGAACAATCTGCGAAACACTCAACATCACCGGTTTTTTCATTTGATATTTTGCACGCTGTGCACCTTTGTACCTGACCGGAAAGCAAGACATCTCCTGCGGCCGGCGGAGTGTACTTTATCGCCTGTCAACAGGATCAGAGAAACGCCGACCTATACGAACACGCTTATTTTGCACATGGAACTTGCGTCGCGGATATCGCAACTGGCTCAACTGGCTGTTATATTAATCTCGCCAGGCACGCTGCACATGATCAACCAGATCCAACCACAAGGCGAGTGAACCAATGATGAAGATTTTTTGCACATCACGCTGGAAGGCCCAGATTTTTTCAGGTCTGGTCTTTGCCGGGCTGCTGAGCGCAACGACGCTGACCGTTGCTTCTAAAAAAGATGAAACCATGCGCTTTGCCTACGACCAGGCGCCTGAAAGTGTGGACCCATATTTCAACAATGTTCGCATTGGCGTGATTATTGGTGCAAACGTCTGGGACACGCTGGTGTACCGCGACCCCGTCAGCAACGAATACAAAGGCCTATTGGCTAAAAGCTGGAAGCAAATCGATGAGCGCGTGCTCGAATTCGATCTGCGCGAGGGCATCAAATTTCACAATGGTGAAGAGTTCGATGCGGATTCGGTGGTGTTCACGCTGAACTTTGTTGCCAATATCGCCAACAAGGTTGTCACGCAGCAGAACGTGAACTGGATAGAGAAGGCTGAGAAAATCAGTAAATACAAGGTTCGCGTGACGACTAAAAAAGTTTTCCCGGCCGCCATTGAATATCTCGCCGGACCAGTTGTCATCCATCCCGCCAAGTACTACCAGGAAGTCGGACCCAGGGGCATGAATGCCAAGCCGGTAGGGACCGGCCCGTACCGCGTGGTTCAGTACCAGCCAGGCAAGTCGATTTCGCTGGAACGCAATCTAGCCTACTTCAAGGACTCCCCGAAGTCCGCACCAAAGATTGCCAAAATTGACATTCGGTTCATCCCGGATCGGCAAACCCAGATGGCAGAAGTGCTGTCTGGTAGCACGGACTTCATCATGAGTGTGCCCAAGGACCAGGCCGAACAGGCAGCCCGTGTACCCACGTTGCAGATGGTCAGCAGCGAGACCATGCGCATTGCCTTCATGCAGATGAACACCCTGGACGGCACACCGGCACCGCAGCTTAAAGATGTTCGCGTGCGCAGGGCAATCAACCACGCAATTGACCGTGAGGCCATCGCTAAAAATATCGTGGGAAGCGGCTCGCGTGTGATCCACACCATTTGCTTTCCATCGCAGTTTGGCTGCACCGATGAAGGTGCTCCGCGCTACAAATACGACCCGCTGCTGGCCCGCAAGCTGCTCGCTGAGGCCGGCTTCCCGAACGGCTTCGAGACCGAAATCGTCGCCTACCGGGAACGCAACCAAACCGAAGCGATCATCAGCAACCTGGCGGCAGTGGGCATCAAGGCCAAGCTGAGTTTCCCCCAATACGCTGCCATGCGCGAGGTGATTCGCTCCAACAAGGCACAACTGACGCACCAGACCTGGGGCTCTTTTTCAGTCAATGACGTGTCAGCGTCGACGCCGGTTTACTTTGGCTTTGAGGGTGACGACATCACCCACGACGCCGAAATACGCGACCTGCTGGGCAGGGGCAACAACTCGGTTGCAGCAACCACACGCAAGGCTTATTACAAAACGGCTTTGGGCCTGATTGCCGAGCGCGCTTACACCGTTCCTCTCTGGTCGCTGCCGGCTTACTACGTCGCCAACAAGGGCCTCAGCTTCAAGGCTTACCCCGACGAGATGGTGCGCTTTTGGGAGATGAGCTGGAAGTAAGCCCCGATGCTGAATTACATCCTCAAGCGCATCGGCCTGGCGTTGCTGGTGGCATTGGCAGTATCAGTGATCGCCTTTTTGTTGCTGCGCCTGTCAGGTGACCCGGCGATCGCTATCGCTGGAGAAGGTGCCCGGCAGGCGGACATAGAGCTGATTCGCCAGACTTACGGCTTTGACAGGCCTTTGCCAGTGCAGTACGTGGAGTGGTTGGGTAAAGCTCTGCATGGCGACTTTGGTGACTCGATTTACTTCAAGACCCCAGCGGGTCCGCTGATATTTGCCAAGCTCCAGACGACCCTGATGCTGGGGCTGGCATCGCTCGTATTTGCCTTGCTGGTGTCAATTCCTCTCGGCGTGCTGGCAGCCATTTACAAAAACACCTGGATAGACCGGTTGTGCCTGGTTATGGCCGTGGTGGGACAAGCTTTGCCCAACTTCTTTTTTGCGCTGCTGCTGATCATGCTTTTCTCGATTTCGCTGCAGCTGCTGCCGGTTTCCGGAAGCGACACCTGGCTGCACTTCGTGATGCCCACCATCGCGCTTGGTTATTACGTTGCACCGGCCTTTATGCGACTCATTCGCGCCGGCATGATTGAGGTTCTGGAGGCCGACTACATCCGCACCGCGCGCGCCAAGGGCCTGCCCGTGACCACGGTTATCTTCAAACATGCGCTGCGCAACGCCATCATCCCGGTGGTGGCCCTGACGGCGGTTCAGCTCGGTTTTTTGCTGGGCGGCTCGGTTGTAATTGAAACCATTTTTGCGCTCGATGGCCTAGGCTACCTGGCGTACCAGAGCATTGCATTCAAAGACTACCCGGTAATGCAAATCATTGTGCTGCTGCTGTCGGTCATCTACGTGGTGTTGACGCTGGCCTCTGATATTGCCAACGCCTGGCTAGACCCCCGCATTCGGATCGGCTAACACATGCAACTATTTTTTCAACACGATCTGTGGCGCCGCATGCTGCGGCAACCGGCCTTTGCGATTGGCGCAGGGCTGCTTGTTTTCATTTTTCTGATCGCAATAGCCGCACCCTGGATTTCGCCTCACGACCCATATGCGCAAGACCTCGTCAACCGCACCGTGCCACCGGTATGGGACGCACTTGGCTCCTGGGTGCACCCGCTGGGCACAGACCCACTGGGCCGCGACTATCTTTCGCGCGTGTTGTATGGTTCACGGATCTCCCTGCTCATTGGGTTCAGCGTTGCCGTGATCTCCGGATTGATCGGCTGCACCATGGGCATGCTGGCAGGTTACTTCGGAGGCAAGACCGACATGTTGGTGACTTTTCTGGTGACCACCCGCTTGTCCATGCCTGTGATTTTGGTGGCACTGGCGACCGTGGCCATGGTTGGCGGATCGCTGTGGGTTGTGATCCTGGTGCTCGGCCTGCTTAAATGGGACCGCTTTGCCGTCGTCATGCGCAGCGCCACACAGCAGGTCCGTTCGCTCGATTACGTTGCTGCAGCGCAGTCTGCCGGTGCCTCGACTCGGCGTATTTTGTTTGGTGAGATATTGCCCAATGTGATGCCCCAGCTGATTGTGGTGGCCACACTAGAAGCAGCCAGCGCCATCTTGCTGGAAGCTGCGCTATCGTTCCTCGGTCTGGGTGTGCAACCCCCCTTGCCGTCTTGGGGGCTGATGATTGCCGAAGCCAAATCGTATATGTTTTTCTCGTTCTGGCTGATCGCCATTCCCGGTGGGGCGCTGGCCTTGCTGATCCTGGCGATCAACCTGGCCGGTGATGGTTTGCATGACTTTCTGGCACCGCAGGGCAAGTCATGACGACTGAACAAATGCATGACCGGGTTCTTGACGTAAAGAACTTGTCGGTG
>JANXTM010000131.1 GCA_025352405.1 Polaromonas sp. | reverse complement strand
GACGTGTACAGCGTCGGGTTGCTGGCAGAGCAGCTGTTTCCCACGCAGGGCCAGGCGCTGGGCGCACTGTGGCGCGACAAGCAAATTGAATATAGCCGCCTCGTGACAACCAGCAATGATGGCGCGCACTACCAGCCTTTTTGGGCACTTACCCGGGCGGCGCTCCAATACGCTTGCCAGCGGCTGGCATTAAACCTGACACCGGATACCGAGCAGCAACTACTGAACCAGTACCGGCATCTGAGCGCCTTCCCCGAGAACCTGGAGGTGCTCCAGGCCCTAAAGAGCAAAGGAATAGTGACCGGAATTTTGTCTAATGGTGACCCGGACATGCTTGCGCAAGCCGTCAAGTCCGCCGGGCTTGGCGACCTGCTGGACCACATCATCAGCGTAGACAGCATTCGCAAATACAAAACCCACCCTGCTGCGTACGCGCTGGGCGAACAAGCGACCGGCCTGGACGCTGGGCATATCGGCTTTGTCAGCTGTAATAGCTGGGACGCGCTGGGCGCCACCTGGTACGGCTACCGAACGCTGTGGATCAACCGCTATCAGTTGCCATTCGACACCCTGGGAACACAGCCAACCTACACCGGCAGCAGCCTGCGGGACGTACTGAATTTTTTGACGCCCTGATTCATCGCAGCCTATTTTTTACTTTCTTGAGACCACTTTTATGACCACACCATCCACACCCCACCGAACCCTATGCGGCCAGCTGCAGGTCGCCACCGTGCTTTACCGCTTTATTGAAGACAAGGTGTTGCCAGGCACCGGCGTAACCAGCAACATGTTTTGGGCGGGGTTTGACAAGCTGGTTGCCGATCTGGCCCCAAAAAATATCGCCTTGCTGGCCGAACGTGACCGCCTGCAAACCGAAATGGACAGC
Organism: Polaromonas sp.; assembly: GCA_025352405.1. Taxonomy (GTDB): domain Bacteria; phylum Pseudomonadota; class Gammaproteobacteria; order Burkholderiales; family Burkholderiaceae_C; genus Polaromonas. The sequence goes on along the minus strand of JANXTM010000131.1, from coordinate 2,862 downwards.
TGGCACAAAGCCCACCCCGGCCCCATCACCGACATGCCCGCCTACCGCAGCTTTCTGGAGTCGATTGGCTACCTGGTGCCGCAACCGGTTGACGTGAAGGCGACCACCGCCAACGTGGACGCAGAGCTGGCCCTGCAGGCTGGCCCGCAGCTGGTGGTGCCGGTACTCAATGCACGCTATGCACTGAACGCAGCCAATGCACGCTGGGGCTCCCTGTACGACGCGCTGTACGGCACAGACGCTATTTCCGAAGCCGATGGCGCGGAAAAAGGCAAGGTCTACAACCCCCTACGCGGCGCCAAAGTGATTGCGTTTGCGCGCAATGTGCTTGACCAGGCCGCACCCCTGTCCAAGGGCTCACACAAGGACGCCACGGGTTACAGCGTGGCAAATGGCGCACTGGTCGTGGCGACTGCTGCAGGCAACACGGGCCTGGCGGATACGTCACAATTTATTGGCTATCAGGGCGCTGCTGCGGGCCCCACATCGGTCCTGCTCAAGCACAACGGCCTGCACATTGACATTCAAATTGACCGCAGCACTGCCATCGGTAAAACCGACCCGGCGGGCGTCAGCGACCTGGTACTGGAAGCAGCGCTGTCCACCATCCTTGACCTCGAAGACTCGGTTGCCGTGGTGGACGCCGACGACAAAGTGCTGGCCTATAGCAACTGGCTTGGCATCTTGCAGGCCACACTGACAGAGCAACTGGTCAAGGGCGGCAAAACCATCACCCGTGGCCTGAATCCTGACCGCGTCTACACCGCAGCCAATGGCGGCGTTGTCACGCTGCATGGCCGCTCGCTGATGTTTTTGCGCAATGTCGGCCATTTGATGACCAACCCGGCCATTTTGTATGGCAGCGGCCTGGAGATTCCCGAAGGCATTCTGGACGCCGTGGTCACCACCACAATTGCGCTGCACGACCTGCAGCGCAAGGACAAGCCGGGCATTAAAAACTCCCGTACCGGCAGCGTTTACATCGTCAAACCCAAAATGCACGGACCGGCAGAAGTCGCGTTTGCGGCCGAATTGTTCTCCAGGGTAGAGCAGCTGCTGGGCTTACCGGACGCGACCGTCAAGCTCGGCATCATGGACGAAGAACGCCGCACCAGCGTCAACCTGAAAGCCTGCATTGCCGAGGCGACCAGCCGCGTGGCCTTCATCAACACCGGCTTTCTTGACCGTACTGGCGATGAGATGCACACCGCCATGCAGGCCGGCCCCATGATCCGTAAAGGCGACATGAAAACCAGCGCCTGGATTGCAGCTTACGAAAAAAACAACGTGCTGGTCGGTCTAAGCTGCGGCCTGCGCGGCAAGGCACAGATCGGCAAAGGCATGTGGGCCATGCCCGATTTGATGGCCGCCATGCTGGAACAAAAAATCGCCCACCCCAAAGCCGGGGCCAACACCGCCTGGGTCCCCAGTCCGACCGGTGCCACACTGCATGCGCTGCATTACCACCAGGTCAAGGTCGAAAGTATCCAGATCGAGATGGAAAAGATCGACGTGGCGGCCGAGCGCGACACCTTGCTCAACGGTCTGTTGACTATTCCCGTCACCACCACCCCCGACTGGTCAGCCCTTGAGAAGCAGCAAGAACTCGACAACAACGCCCAGGGTATTTTGGGCTACGTTGTGCGCTGGATCGACCAGGGCGTGGGCTGCAGCAAGGTACCCGACATCCACAACATCGGCCTGATGGAAGACCGCGCCACCCTGCGCATCAGCAGCCAGCACATGGCTAACTGGTTGCTGCATGGCGTGGTGACCCAAGCCCAAATCACGGAAACCTTTGAGCGCATGGCAGCTGTGGTCGACGGCCAAAACTCGGGCGATGCGCTGTACCAACCGATGGCTGGAAACTTTAGCACCTCAATGGCTTACAAAGCGGCCTGCGACCTGGTGTTCAAGGGTCTGGAGCAGCCTAGCGGGTATACCGAGCCGTTGCTGCATGCCTGGCGCTTGAAGGTGAAGGCAGCGGTTTAACTCAAGCTGCAAGGCAGGCTGTTACTTGACGCGACCAAACCATGGCGAGCGGTATGCCGCCCGGTTTGCCGGCAAGCGTGAGGGCGACGGCACTGCCGATATAGTTACGTTTACGACCGCTTTTATTGGCTTACGCTTGTGTTTCGGTGGCCCAAAAGACCTTCCTGGTCGCCCGCCGCAGCGACCAGGCCATCAGCGGCCTGCACACGACCCATGGCTGCCGGGCTACCGTGGCTGAGTTGCTGGCTGACAGCCTGGAGGCCTTGAGCCACGTGCGGGGTCGCATCCGCCTGATGGACGGCGTGCCCAACATTGAAACCAACCGGCTCCTGTCAACCAGTAAACTTTGAGTTTTTCAGCATCGTCATGAACCTCGCCCCCAACCAACTGCAGGACCACCTCAAGCGCGGGCTTAAAAGCCTGTACACCCTGCATGGCGACGAGCCGCTGCTGGTGCAGGAGTTTGCCGATGCGCTGCGGCAGGCGGCGCGCCAGCAGGGCTACACGGAGCGCACCGTGCATACCGCCACTGGCGCACACTTTGACTGGAGCGCGGTGCTGGCCAGCGCCGGCTCGCTGAGCCTTTTTGCAGACAAACAAATCATTGAAATCCGCGTGCCCAGCGGCAAACCGGGCAAAGAAGGATCGGTGGCGTTGCAACAGATTGCCGAGCGCTCGCGGGGCGACGACTCAACGCTGACCCTGGTGATCTTGCCCAAGCTTGACAGTATGACGACCAAGGGTGCCTGGTTTGGCGCACTCGACAGCTTCGGCGTCAGCGTCAAGTTTGAGCCGATCGTCCGGGCTAGCCTGCCGCAATGGATTGCGCAGCGGCTGCAGCTGCAGGGCCAGCGCGTGGCTGCAGGCGAA
>JANXTM010000011.1 GCA_025352405.1 Polaromonas sp. | reverse complement strand
GCAACTGCCCGTGACCCACATCAATGCCCACGACCTGCGCGGCGCCATGCTGTAGCAGGCAATCGGTGAAGCCGCCAGTTGACTGACCGATATCGAGGCAACGCAAACCATTGACATCAACTTTGGTCGCCATTAACGCGCCTTCAAGCTTGAGTCCGCCGCGCGAAATGTATTTGGCTTCGGTGTTGTCGAGCACTTCAAGCTCGGCGTTGTCGGGCACTTCGTCGCCGTTTTTCGCAACGCGTTTCCACGGCGCGTCGACTTCGGTGTCCACCATCACACGCCATTGCACCCCGGATGCAATCAGGCGCTGGGCTTGGGAACGGGTGGTGGCAAAGTCGTGTTCAACGAGAAATAAGTCAGCGCGCATAGGTATCAGAGGTTCGGGTGTTAAAACGCAGAAACGCAGGGAGCGGAAGGGACTGCGTCAAAGGATTATAAAAATTCTTTGACTTCACTCCCCAACTTGCTCGCGCTGCGTCCCCTGCACCTCTGCGTTGAATGCCCACGCATTCAAACGCAGAACAATCAATAACGGTAAGCGTTGGCCTTGTAAGGGCCTGCTTTGCTGACACCAATGTAGTCAGCTTGTTCCTGGCTCAATTCGCTGAGCACAGCGCCGACTTTTTTCAGGTGCAAACGGGCCACTTTTTCATCCAGATGCTTTGGCAACACATAGACTTTTCCGACTTCGTAGTCAGCTTGTTTGGTGAACAGCTCGATTTGTGCAATCACCTGGTTGGCAAAACTGGACGACATCACAAAGCTCGGGTGACCGGTGCCGCAGCCCAGGTTCACCAGACGGCCTTTGGCCAACAAAATGATGCGCTTGCCATCAGGGAAGATGACGTGGTCAACTTGCGGCTTGATTTCTTCCCAGGTGCATTTCTCCAGCGAGACGACGTCAATTTCGTTGTCAAAGTGACCTATGTTGCAAACGATGGCCTGGTCTTTCATTGCGGCCATGTGGGCATACGTGATGACGTTTTTGTTGCCGGTCGCCGACACAAAAATGTCGCACTTGTCAGCGGCATATTCCATTGTCACCACCTTGTAGCCCTCCATCGCGGCTTGCAGGGCGTTGATCGGGTCAATTTCTGTGACCCACACCTGGGCGCTCAGGGCGCGCAGCGCCTGTGCAGAGCCCTTGCCCACATCACCGTAGCCCGCCACCACGGCCACTTTGCCGGCAATCATCACGTCGGTGGCGCGTTTGATGGCGTCCACCAGGGATTCACGGCAGCCGTAGAGATTGTCAAACTTGGACTTGGTAACCGAATCGTTCACGTTGATGGCGCGAATAACCAGTGTGCCTTTGGCAGACATTTCATTCAAGCGCAGCACGCCGGTGGTGGTTTCTTCTGTCACGCCAATGATGTTTTTCAGGCGGCGGCTGTACCAGGTCGGGTCAAGGGCCAGCTTGGCTTTAATCGCGTTGAAAAGGCAAATTTCCTCTTCGCTGCCAGGGGCTGCCAGCAGGCTGATGTCGGTCTCGGCCTTGGTGCCCAGGTGCATCAACAACGTGGCGTCGCCGCCATCGTCCAGAATCATGTTGGGGCCTTCTTCAGGCGTGCCCTTGGCGCCATCGAATTCAAAAATGCGGTGGGTGTAGTCCCAATAATCGGCAAGCGACTCGCCCTTCACAGCAAACACCGGTGTACCGACGGCAGCCAGCGCTGCAGCAGCGTGGTCCTGGGTCGAATAAATGTTGCACGAAGCCCAGCGCACATCTGCACCCAGCGCTTGCAATGTTTCAACCAGCACACCGGTTTGAATCGTCATGTGGATGGAGCCGGTGATGCGCGAACCTTTAAGTGGCAGCTCTTTGGCGAACTCCTGGCGCATGGCCATCAGGCCAGGCATTTCGGTTTCAGCAATCTTCAGCTCCTTGCGGCCCCAGGCGGCAAGAGACAAATCGGCAATCACGTAATCAGAAAAAGGGGTTATGGGTTTAAGGACGGCGTTCATACGATTCTCCAAAATCAAACATCAACTGGGCAAAATAGCCACGGGCCAGTGCATGAAGGACAAATAAGATGTTTTCGATCTCACCCGGCTACAAAACATTGGCGGGTGAGCGTGGTTGCTGATGTCACTTGGGAGTGAATCCTGAGCCTAATCCACATGTCGTGGGTTGCAACGCTCCTCAGGAAGATTCCATTGTACAGACATGCGACACTTTCATCATGCACCCCCTCAAAACCTGGCCCCTGCAAGCCGTACAGCGCGTGACCGGCGTTTTTACCGACATCGACGACACCCTGACGACCGACGGCGCCATCACGCCCGATGCGCTGGCGGCGCTGCATGCCCTCAAAGCCGCCGGGCTCGCCGTTGTAGCCATCACGGGTCGGCCTGTCGGCTGGAGCGCGCCGTTTGCCCAGAGCTGGCCAGTGGACGCCATCGTGGCTGAAAACGGGGCAGTGCTGCTTCAAGTTTCGAATAAAAAAGGCCTCTGCGGCAGTAAAGACGGGGGCCAGACGCTATCAAAAACATACCAGCAAGATGCTCCAACCCGCCGCGCCAACTTTGCCCGAATGAAGCAGGTGGCCCAGCGCGTGCAGCGCGAGGTGCCTGGTGCCGTGCTCGCACAAGACAGCGCCGGGCGCGAGACCGACATAGCGGTTGACCACAGCGAGTTCACCACCTTGCCGGCGGAGGGGATTGCACAGGTTGTCGCCATCATGCACAGCGAAGGCATGCATGCGACAGTGAGCTCGATTCACATCAACGGCTGGTTTGGCGCGCACAACAAGCTTGAAGGCGCGCGCTGGGCGGTGCGCACGCTGTATGGCCGCGACATGGACGCCGAGCGGGACGCCTGGGTGTATGTCGGTGACTCGACCAATGATCAGCTGATGTTTGAGGCCTTCCCGCATTCGGTTGGCGTGGCCAATGTGCGGCGTTTTCAGGCGCAACTGGCCCACCTGCCGCGCTACATCACGGATGCAGAGCGCGGGGCCGGATTTGCCGAAGTGGCCCACGCCGTGCTTGCTGCCAGATCGGTCAGGACGCCTTGAGCAGGCCGAGTTTTTCAATCAGGCCTTTTTCCCGCACAAAAGTCTCCTGGGCAAACCGGCTGTAGCCCGCCGTGCTCATATACATCGGCACCATGTCGTACTTGGCCAGCACGGTGGTGTAACTGGCCTGCTCCATCGCCTGCTTGAAAGCATCGTGCAAGCGCTTAACCACCGCAGGCGGCGTGCCGCGCGGTGCGGCAATACCAAACGGCGAGTTTTGCACCAGGCCCAGCCCAAGCTCTTTCAGGGTGGGGGCGTCCGGAAACTTGGCCAGCCGCGCCTCGCCCCAGGTATTGAGCACTCGCAGCTTGCCAGCCTCTACTTGCGGCGCAAAACCGGTCGAGTCTGCTGCAGCCATGATGTTGCCACCCAAAATAGACTGCATCACTTCCGCACTGCCCTTGTACGGTACGTGCAGCAATTCAATGCCGAGTTTTTGGGCAATCAGCTCCATCGTCAGGTGCGGGCTGGTCATGGTGCCGGTGGAGCCGTAGCTCAATTTGCCGGGGTTGGCCTTGGCCCAGCCGACGAAATGCGTCCAGCTTTTCAGCGGCGAATCGGCCGGGACCACCAGGCCAAACGCGTAGCCGGTGACGTTGAGCACATAGGCCAGGTCCTTGACCGGGTCCCAGTTGATTTTGGTGGTGTAAGGCAGCCGAAAAACGCCGAGCGGGATTTGCGCCAGGGTGTAACCGTCGGCCGGCAAGCTTTGCAGGGCCTGCGCAGGCAGGGTGCCGCCGGCGCCGGGTTTGTTTTCAATCACCACGGGCTGACCAAGGATTTTGGAGGCGTTGTCAGCCAGCACCCGCATGGTGATGTCGGTCGGCCCACCGGCTGGGAAAGCGACCATGAGCTTGACAGGACGTGCCGGGAAAGCCTGCGAACGAGCGTTGAGCGACAGCCCGGACACGGCCAAACTTGCAGCAGATTGAATGAGTTGACGACGTTGCATGCGGATTTCCATTGAAGTTGATAACAGTGGTGCAAGCATGCCCCAGCCCGGGCTCCACCGCATCAGGGCAACACCTAAAGGCATGTCGCACTGGCGTCGCCCGGCGGTGCGGCAGCCCACAGGCTGAAGATCGCGGTTTTTAAGTCTTTTAAAGGGCGCTATCGCAGCAAATACGAGGGCTAATAGCTATACATTTAATAGCATTTATTGATCCGTTAGGTTTGGCCTGGCGGGCTTCTAGAATACGGGCCATGCACATACATATTTTGGGAATCTGCGGCACCTTTATGGGCGGCCTGGCGGCTTTGGCGCGTGAAGCGGGGCACAAGGTGACAGGCTGCGACACCGGCGTCTACCCACCTATGAGCGACCAGCTGCGCGGTCTGGGTATCGATCTGATTGAGGGTTTTGGCGCCGACCAGCTGGCATTGCAGCCAGATGTGTTCGTTGTTGGTAATGTGGTGTCGCGCGCCCGATTGGCCGATGGCAGCCCCAAATTTCCACTCATGGAGGCTATTTTGAACCGCGGGCTTCCCTACACCAGCGGCCCGCAGTGGCTCTCTGGCCACGTGCTGCACCACCCTACGCACCATGCTACCGGCCCGCGCCATGTACTGGCGGTCGCAGGCACGCACGGCAAAACCACCACCACCGCCCTGCTGACCTGGATTTTGGAGCAGGCCGGCCTGGCGCCCGGCTTTCTGGTCGGGGGGGTGCCCTTGAACTTCGGTGTTTCGGCCCGGCTGGGCACAGGCAACACCTTTGTCATCGAAGCCGACGAGTACGACACCGCGTTTTTCGACAAACGCAGCAAGTTTGTGCACTACCGGCCGCGCACGGCGGTTTTGAACAACCTTGAATTCGACCATGCCGATATTTTTGACAACCTGGCCGCCATTGAGCGGCAGTTTCATCACCTGGTGCGTACTGTGCCGTCGGAGGGCCGCGTGGTCATCAATGCGGCTGAAGCCAGCCTGCAACGCGTGATGGCGCAGGGCTGCTGGAGCGAACGCGTGCTGTTTGGCCACAGCGCTGCCAACGTGGACGGCTTTACAGCCCGCGGCGAGCCGCACGACTTTGAGGTTCGCAAGGCAGGTCTGGTGGTAGCCAGTGTGCAATGGAGCGTCAGCGGTGTGCACAACCAGTGCAATGCCCTGGCCGCGATAGCTGCTGCCGAGCACGTGGGCGTGCCGCCAGAGATGGCCGCACGCGCGCTGGCGAGCTTTCAGAACGTCAAGCGGCGCATGGAGGTGCGTGGCGTGGTTCACGCGCCGGGCGGCGACATCACGGTCTATGACGACTTTGCTCACCACCCCACAGCCATTCACGCCACAGTGGATGGCCTGCGCCGCCAGCTCAACAGCAGCGGCAAGACAGCCGATCGTATCCTGGCGATTTTTGAGCCGCGCAGCAACACCATGAAGCTTGGCAACATGGCCGCGCAGCTCCCAAGAAGCCTGGAATCAGCCGACATCGCGTTTTGTCATGCCGGCGGGCTCGACTGGGATGCGCGTGAGGCGATGGCTCCGATGGTTGACCGCGCGCATGTGGCCAACACCATTGACGAGCTGGTGGCCCAGGTCAAATCTGCAGCGCGGCCGGGCGACCATTTGCTATGCATGAGCAACGGCGGGTTTGGCGGCGTTCACAACAAGCTGCTGGAGACGCTCAAAGGCTAGCGCCCGCTTGTGCAGGTGCCTTGCGGCGACGCGTTTTAACCACTACCAGCGCCAGCAACCCCACCCCCAAAGCACCCAACCAGCCCCCTGCACGCCGCCCAGGCAAGTCAAAAACAAGTACCACCTTGTGATTGCCGGCTTGCACAGGGGCAGCCAGCATGCCGAAATTTGCCCGCTGCAGCGGCGTGGCTTGCCCATCAACGGTCAACGACCAGCCCTGATTGAAGGGGATTGAAAAGACCAGCATTCCCGCTTTGAGGGGCCTGACCATGCCCAAAATATGGTTGCTGGAAAACATCTCGATTTGCAGGCCGGTCGCCTGCAAATCCCGGGCCGGTTTGACATAGCCGTCGTCCAGTGACGCGGTTTTAAAGCGCAGCACGTCCTCGTACGTCAGCAACGCGCCTTGCCCGGCTATCGGTTCCGGCACCACCACAGCGTTGATAAGGGCGATATCCCGCAAGCTGTTGGCCTCTACAGCGGGCAGCGATGACAGGCGTGACAACGTCGCCTGCGTGACCTGACGGGGCTGCACAATGCCCAGCGGCAGGGCCAGCTGGTTAAGGTAAATGGCCCGACCCGGGCTTTGACTCACCAGCATGAATCCAGGCAACTGCAGGGGCTCTTTGGCGATGATGTATTTGACACCCAGCAGGCTGTTTAACGCGTAACGTGAACCGGCATTGGGAAGCCAGTTGGTGTAGTTAACGCTTTGCCCCTCGGAGGCAGCGGGAATCAGGCCCATTCCGATGTAAAAATCGACCAGGCCCCGGCTGTGCAGTGCATACGACTTGACGCCCATGTAATCCTGCGCCCGGGAATCTGCGAGAGACACCGAGTGGTAAGTTTTCTCGATACGGAATACGCTCTTGTCCTGGCGGCGTATTGTCTGCAAGGCCTCCAGCGTCCCGTCGTTGTAGGCCCTGGCGTGAATCGCCGGCGTGACAACGGAGCGGCCTTCCACGTACGACGGTCTGGCCATCAAAACGACTTCAGTTGCGACCACTGCCAAAAGCGCCAGCGGCAACAGCCGGGCCGACAGCGCGCCTCGTTGGGCCAACAGCAACAGAAAGCCCGCCAGCGCCATCAGACCCAGTACTTTAAAAACATGCAGTGGCCAAACCTGATGGCCCAGAGGGCTCAACCACACCAGGACCAGCAGCAAACCATAGCCGCCGAGCCCGACAGCTAACAGGCGGCCATCAACGCCCCGTTTTATCACCTGATCCATCGCTCTTGCAGCCAGCATGAGCAAAACCAGCGATACCCAGAGCGTGGAGGTCCTGAAGTACGGTACCGCAAACCCCATCGCCAGATTGCGAAACAGCGGGAATATGAAATACGCAGCGGTCGCGCCAAGGGCCAGCAGCGCCACTTTGCGGTCAGCAGCAGCACCACTCCACACCTGCGGGATCAGCACAAACAACAGCACACCAATAAAAAATCCAGGCCCTTCAAGGTAGTTCCAGTAGCCCTGATAGGAGTTGCCAACACCAAAAATATCCTTGTGAAAAAGACCACCGACTTCAGCGAAGATGATCGTCCAGCTGTTTACACTGAAGCTTTCCTGCAATATCTTCTGGAAAAGTGCGTCGCCGCCGCTGACGCGCGAGGTGTCCAGCACTTGCAGAACGATGGGCACGAGACGCGGGGCTGCGAGTAAAAAACCTATCCCTGCCAAAGGCAAGATTTTTGTCAGCCAGATTTTGAGCATGGCCCCCCGGGATGAGCTGGTCAGTACAAAAGCCAGGCAGGCAAAGCCAAGAAATGCCCCCACCGATACAAAAAATACGCCAGACAACAGCGTTGCCGCCGTCACCAAAGGCAGCAGGATGACCCCGCCGGTCCGCAGATGCCGGGCCATGGCCCAGGCGACAAGTGGAAAAAACACAAATCCAGTCGCCTCAACGTCCCATTGCCCGTTAACCACGATGAAGCCGCAAAACGAATAGGCCAGCGCGGTAATTACGGCGGTTTCCCAACGCGTCACGTAGCAGCGGATCAACAGCAGGAATGCCGAGCCGCCGAGCATGATTTTGAGCATGTAAACCCATATGCGCAGTGGCAGAACCGCATCGGGCCCGCCCAGCATGCCCATCAGCGAGAACACGTCCCCAACCAGGAAATTTGTCGGCCCACCCAGACCCAATTCAAACGACCAGCCGGTGAATCCTTCGCTGGCAAGCTTGCGGGCCATGTGCATGGTGTCTGGCAGCACCTGGCCATAACTGTCACTGCCGATGTCGAGATAAGCAAAGTAAGCCTGGCCCGAAAAAAAACTGGAAAAGACAGCCAGCGCAACCAGCGCCTGCAGGCCCAGAAGAATCAGCCAGGCACGCGACGGCGTGATGTTCATGCACCAACCCGTCTTAGCGCGTGCGCCATGAGGCGGTGCACTGGAAATGGCGACATAAAAAATTGCACATGCATGGGTTGGGCCAGTGGCGTAAAAAAATGAAAAGGGCAATGCCCGCAAAGCTCGGCCGGAGTACAAACGTGGTCAACCTCACCCCTACGCCCGGCGACACCAGCGTCACATGCAGTGGTCAAGTCTATGCGCTACTAATTTAATGGCGTATGGCACCCGCATTTTCTGCCGCACACGCGTGAAAGCCTCTTGAAAAAACGTGTATCTCCTCCATCAGGGAATGCAGGAGAACAAGTCTGCTGCATTCAATAACTGATACTCAATGACGCCACCTCAATATGAATCACTGGCTTACCCAGCGCAGCGCTGCTGGCCCGGGCAAATTCCTGCGCCCATTTGGGCTCGGCAAATCGGGCCAGGCCGGCAGCCTCGGCCACCACCAAGACTTTGTCGGCCGTGAGCAACTTACCCGTCGGCCGCAGGGGCTCGCAGCCCATTTGCGTGAACTGGTCGTCCAGCCACCAGCGCGCCACATCATGCGGCATGGGCTGCACTTCATTGAGGTCTATCCGCACTGGCGGTAAACCCTTGAATGTCACACTGACTTCACTGCGCATGGCCTGGCTCCTGGTGGGCAATCCCGGTTAATAAGACGGATCCATGGTCAGCTATTTACGGGTTGCTCGGCAATGCGCAGAAACCCGCAAGCAGCATCACAGTACCTTCTACTTTTTTCGCTTATTTACGCACCCGACGCGCCAGCACAGCCGCAGACAAGGTCTCGAGCACCTCCAGCGAGTCGCCCCACGAGAGGCAAGCGTCTGTGATGCTTTTGCCATACTCCAGCGCGCTGGCATCGTCTTTGCCGGGTGTGAATTTTTGCGCGCCGGGGTTGAGGTGGCTCTCAACCATCAGGCCAAACACCTGCTGCGAGCCACCGCTGACTTGCCCGGCGATGTCGCGGGCGACGTCCAGCTGTTTTTCGTGCTGTTTGGAGCTGTTGGCGTGGCTGCAGTCGACCATCAAAGTCGCTGGCAGTTTGGCAGCGGCAAGTTCCTTGCAGGCCGCAGTCACACTCGATTCGTCGTAATTAGGCGTTTTGCCACCGCGCAAAATCACGTGGCAGTCCGGGTTACCGTTGGTCTGCACAATCGCGACCTGGCCGTTTTTATGCACCGACAAAAAGTGGTGGCCACGCGCTGCAGCCTGGATGGCATCGGTGGCAATGCGGATGTTGCCATCGGTACCATTTTTAAAACCAATCGGCGCCGACAAACCGGATGCCAGCTCGCGGTGCACCTGGCTTTCTGTCGTGCGCGCTCCAATCGCGCCCCAAGCAATCAAATCACCAAGGTACTGCGGCGAGATCACGTCCAGAAACTCACTACCGGCGGGCAAGCCGAGGCGGTTGATCTCAATCAGCAACTGGCGCGCAATGCGCAGGCCTTCGTCGATGCGGAAGGTTTCATCGAGGTAGGGGTCATTGATCAGGCCCTTCCAGCCAACCGTGGTGCGAGGTTTTTCGAAGTACACGCGCATCACGATTTCCAGCGTACCGGCGTATTTTTTACGCTGCTCTACCAGGCGTCGCGCGTATTCCAGCGCGGCAGCAGGGTCGTGAATGGAGCAGGGACCGATCACTACCAGCAGACGATCGTCGGCGCCGGCAATGATGTTGTGGACGTTTTGACGCGTACGGGTAATCAGGGACTCCACAGCGGTGCCGCGGATCGGGAAAAAGCGGATTAAATGCTCTGGAGGGGGTAACACAGTGATGTCCTTGATGCGTTCGTCGTCGGTTTGGCTGGTTTTTTCGACGTTCGCATACCATGTGTCGCCAGCGGGCGCGGGCTCTCTTGCATTGGACTTGACTGTGGAGTTCATGGGCTTGATCCTTGTTAATTCTTCAGGACATAAAAAAACCGCCGGGCTGTGCAGGCCGGCGGTTCGATGGGGGTTCGCTCAAGTTACGCGTTCGCCTCTCGTCTGCCGGAGACCGAGAACCAAAAATAAAAGTAAAACGCTGTTGAGTTGATGACCACATCGCGACTGTACCACGCCGGTACCTGGGCGACATCAGCAAGGGAAAGTCCTTAGCGTGCTCCTGGCTAGCGCGTGCCACATTAAACGATGTTCAGTTTTTCGCACCACACACTTCCGGAGAAAACAATGACGACAAAACCGACAAGATGGCACCGCGCCCTGCTGGCTACTGCGGTAGCGCTTGCCAGCAGCACGCCTGCTCTCGCGCAGGAAACTTTTAAAATTGGCATTGTGAGTTTTTTATCCGGGCAGGCTGCGGAAAGCTTTGGTGTACCAGCTGTCAATGGGGCAAAAATATTGGTCGATGCCTTTAACAAAGGTCAAGCCCCCGCGCCCTACAACAAACCTGGCTTTGGCGGCTTGAAGATTGAAGCCGTGTATGTCGATGAAGCGGGCGGTGCCACCAAGCAGGTGCAGGAAATGCGGAACCTGTATGAGCGTGAAAAGGTCGATGTGGTGGTGGGCTACGTCGGCTCGGGTGACTGCCTGGCAGTGGCACCTGTAGCCGAAGAAATGAAGCGATTTTTGATTTTGTACGACTGCGGTACACCGCGTATTTTTGAAGAAAGCAAATACAAATACGTGTTCCGGACAGCGTCGCACGCCACCATGGACAACGTCGCGCTGGGCCGCTACCTGAAGTCGCGCAACGTCAAAGTGGAGCGCTACAACACGATCAATCAAGACTACGCCTGGGGCCAGGACTCGCGCAAGGATTTTGTATTGACCATGGAGCAGCTCTACAAAGGCGCAAAAATGGAGGCCGATTTGCTGCCCAAGTTTGGCGCCGGTCAGTACGGTACCGAAATTTCTGCCTTGTCGACCAAGCCTGCAGACATCTTGCATTCAAGCCTGTGGGGAGGTGACCTGCAGGCCTTTATTTTGCAGGCTAACGCGCGCGGCGTTTTTCAAAAGCAGACCGGTGTATTTTCAGCAGCCGATCACGTGTTGCCAGGCTTGGGCGAGAAAATGCCCAATGGCGTGATTTTGGGCGCGCGCGGTGCTTATGGTTTGATGTCACCCAAATCGGCCTTGAACGACTGGTGGTTTGGCTTGTACGAGAAAGCCTACAACGTTTACCCGGTGCAAGCGCCGTACCGCATGGCACAGGCTCTGTTGGGCTTGAAAGCGGCCACTGAAAAAGCCATGGCTGCCAATGGCGGAAAGAAGCCAACGCAAGAGCAACTGGCCGCAGCACTTAAAGGCAGCCAGTGGGAGTCCCCGGCCGGCACGATCCGAATGAATTTGGGCGATGGCCAGCAAGCCACGCAAGACACCTCCATCGGCAAGACGCGCTACGATCCGGCTAAAAAAATGGTGGTGCTGGACGACATTCAACGCTTTAGCGCCGAGTGCGTGAACCCACCGGCCAACATGAACAGCGAGGACTGGATCAAAGCCGGATTTCCTGGCGCCAAGTGCTAGAACCCTTGTTCTAGCAGCCACACTTTAAATTTCCGCAGTGGGCAAACCATGAACTTGCTGGTCACGATATTGTTTGACGGCGTCACCTATGCGTCATGGCTTTTTATTGTGGCCCTGGGGCTAACGCTGGTGTTTGGCGTCCTGAAAATATTAAATATTGCACACGGCAGTTTCTATGCTGTTGGTGCTTATGCGGGGGCCAGCCTGGTGAGCTGGTTGTTGTCCATTCATGTTGCACCGGCCTTTAGCCTGGTGGCGCTTGTAGCCGCAGCTGCGGGGGTTGCTGCAGTGCTGGCACCGCTAACCGAGCGCGGTATTTTGCGTATGTTTTATGGTCGCGATGAGGTCCTGCTGGTGCTGGTGACGTACGCCTTGTTTTTAATGCTGGAGGACATCACCAAGCTGCTTTGGGGCGTGAACCCCTATTACGTGTCAGACACTTACCAGGCCTTCGGCAGGCTGGATATTGCGGGGCAATCCTATGTCGGTTATGACCTGGTGCTGATAGGAGTGGCGGTCGCCTGCGGACTGCTGACATGGTGGGTACTGAACCGCACCCGCCAGGGAAAAATCGTGACTGCCGTGATCCACAGCCCCGAAGTGGCAGCTAGCATGGGGGTCAACGTGTCTCGTATTTACACGCTGGCTTTCGCCTGCGGCGTATTTTTTGCGGCGCTGGGCGGCGCTTTGACAGCGCCCATGATTTCAGTGCAGCCCGGCCTGAGTGTGGGCGTGATTATTGTGTCGTTTGCCGTAGTGATTATTGGCGGGCTGGGCAGTATCGGCGGTGCGGCGATAGGCGCGCTGGTAGTTGGCTTGGCGCGAGCATCTGCCGTTCACATCTGGCCGCCTGCAGAGCTGTTCAGCATTTACGTGGTGATGGCTGTGGTTTTGGTTTTTCGACCCGAGGGTTTGTTCCAGCGCATTCAGGCCCGCAAGATTTAATGTCCAAACTGTTGTATACATTGAGCCAAAGGTTGTCACTTTGACCACTTTCTCTGCGAAGCGCGTGGCCATGGTTTGCACGCTGGCTTTTATCACGCTGCTGGGGCTGGGACTAATACTGCCCAAGTGGCTTGTGTTTCTGTCCACCATTGCGCTGGCCAACGGCCTGGTGTCGCTAGGCATCATGTTGATGATGCGCAGCGGCGTGGTCCCTTTTGGCCAGGGCATGGTGTTTGCGGTCGGTGGTTACACCGCTGCACTGCTGTTCAACCGCGCTGGCATCACTGACGCGCTCGCACTTTGCCTGCTTGGCGCGGTTGCAGCGCTGTTGATAGCCTTGCCCTTTGCGCCACTGCTGGCGCGCTACCGGGGCATCTTTTTTGCCATGCTCACTTTGGCACTTTCCATGGTTTTATATGGTATTTTGATGAAAACCAGCGCGCTTGGAGGCTCGGATGGCTTTAACGTGACGCGGCCCACGTTGTTGGGGTTTCGGCCCGAGGGCGCCAACGCTACCCTGCTGATGTGGGGTGTGACAGCCGGCATCACCTGCCTGCTCGCGGGACTGGCGCGCATTTACTGCGATTCAACCCGCGGGCTTTTGTCTCTGGCTGTACGTGAAAACGAATTGCGGGTGGAATACCTGGGCATGTCCGTCGTCAATATTGTGGCGTGGAACTACCTGTTGGCTGCTATTTTTGGCGGCGTTGGCGGCGCGCTGAGTGTGCTGGCACTCGGTCATATCGACCCCAACTTCAGCTACTGGACCACATCGGGTGAGTTTGTATTTGTCGCCATTTTGGCCGGCTATCAAAGCGTGACGGCGGTCCTTGTCAGCTCACTACTGCTGGAATTGGTGCGTTCGTTTTCAAGTGCTTACTTCCCCAATACCTGGCAGCTAGCACTCGGTATCTTCCTGCTGCTGGTGATTCGCTTCATACCCGATGGTTTGGGTTCGCAAATGTACCGGTTGCTGCCAAAGCGCCCGCGCAATGCCCCCGCAAAAGGAGAACCATGACGGCGCAAAATAAAACGCTTTTGTCAGCCCGGGGGCTGAACCGCAGCTTTGGCGCAGTGGTCGCCGCAGCTGACATATCGATTGACATTTCACCCGGTGAGCGTTTATGTCTGATTGGCAGCAACGGTGCCGGGAAAACAACATTTGTCAACATGATCACGGGTTACCTCAAGCCCACGTCAGGCCAGATTTTTCTGGATGGAGAAGACATCACACCGCTGGCGCCACGCGACATCACCCGGCGCGGCGTGGCGCGATCATTTCAAATTCCGCAGCTATGCCTGCACCTGACGGTACTTGACAACATGTTGGCCTCGCTGCACTGCAGCCAGGCCAGCCGGTCGTTTTTCAACTCCAGCCACGACCCGGTCGCGGTCGATGCAAGTCGCAAGTTGCTGGACAGTTTTGGTCTGCTGATGCACGCTGCAAGGCCAGTTTTGGAATTGCCTGGCGGGGTGCGTAAATTGCTGGATATTGCCATGGCCCTGACGGGCCAGCCCAAGCTGTTAATGCTGGACGAGCCGACCAGTGGCGTCAGCGCTGACGAAAAATTCGCCACCATGGACACGGTTATCAACGCAATTGACCGGGGTGCGTCGGGCCATCCAGTGACAGTGGTATTTGTGGAGCACGACATGGACATTGTTGCGCGTTATGCGTCCCGGGTAATTGCGTTTTACAGCGGCCGCGTAATTGCAGATGGTTCTTCGGCCAGCGTGCTGGCCGACCCTGAAGTGCAGCGCTATGTCACTGGCTCCGTAAAAAGTACCGCCGAGGCGTTTGCATGATCACGCTTTCAGGCGCCGTTGTGGCGATTCAAAATGTTGATGTACTGCGCCATTTTTCGATTTCGGTTGCCCCTGGTTGTATGGTCGGCTTGGTTGGACGCAACGGCGCCGGCAAAACTACCGTCATGCGGACCATCATGGGACACCTGACGCTGCGGGAGGGCACATTGAGGTTTGGCGATATTGATCTTGCTGGGCAACCCAGCCATCAACGTGCAGCGTTGGGAATTGGTTACATGCCCGAAGATCGTGGGCTGGTACCCGAGTTGAGCGTCGAAGAAAACATTTGCCTCCCGCTGTGGGTATCTCCCAATTTGGTTCTGGCTGAGCGGTTGGCGCTGGTTTATTCTGTACTGCCAGAACTGCTTGAAATGCGTGAGCGCAAGGCCTTGCTGCTGTCTGGCGGGCAGCAAAAAATGGTGGCGATGGCGCGTGCGCTGGCAGTGGGAACGCATTTGCTGCTGCTGGATGAACCGTTTGAAGGGGTTGCGCCCGCATTGTCACAGCGGCTGTCAGAAGTGGTCGGAAAAATGCGTGGCAGTGGCTTGTCGGTGTTGATCAGCCAGTCAGACCTGAACCATTCACGGCATTTACTGGATGCCGAGATCGTCATTGAGCGCGGTGAAAATCAAGCCTGAACCTAGCCCGGCGGAGCCCGCGCAGCCCTTCGACAAGCGATTGTCGCGCTGGCAGCTACCGGCTAGCCACTCGCTTCGCCACGAAGCACATTTCGAGTCACGTGTATTGCGTTGTTTCGCCAGGCGTCCGTCAGGTCTGGCGGCCATGTTGAGTCGCGCCGCCGAGCAGTACCCGCAGGGTGAAGCGTTGGTGGATGGTCAACGGCGCTGGACCTGGCAGCAACTTTTCGCTACCTGTAACCGGGTCGCGGGCGGACTGCAACAGCTTGGCGTGCAACAAGGCGACCGGGTAGCGTTGTTGCTGGGCAACCAGGCGGAGTTTGTGCTGGCGCT
>JANXTM010000069.1 GCA_025352405.1 Polaromonas sp. | reverse complement strand
TCCGCACTTCACCCTTTCAGACCCCTATTCATGCCATTCACCTCTCTGGGCTTTTCCCCAACTGCCCTGCCCTTTTTATCACGTGCTATCGCCGAGCTAGGCTACCTTGCACCCACCGCCATTCAGGCCGCCGCCATTCCGGGGATTTTGCAAGGCCGTGATGTGGTGGCCTCGGCGCAAACCGGCTCGGGCAAGACAGCTGCCTTTGCACTGCCGATGCTGCAGCAGCTGGTGGGCGCGCCACTGACAAAAACGCGCACGGTGCGCGGTCTGGTGCTGGTGCCCACACGCGAACTGGCCGCGCAGGTGGGCGAGTCCATCGTCGCACTCGGGAAATACCTGCCGCAGCATCCAAAAGTAGCCGTGGTGTTTGGTGGCGTCTCGATTAACCCGCAAATGATGGGCCTGCGCACCGGCGCCGACATTGTGGTGGCTACGCCAGGCCGGCTGATTGACCTGCTAGACCACAATGCCGTAAAAATTTCAGACGTGCAGACCCTGGTGCTGGACGAAGCCGACCGCATGCTCGACCTGGGATTTGGTGAAGAGCTCAATCGCATCCTGGAGCTGCTGCCCGTCAAACGGCAAAGTCTGTTTTTTTCGGCCACCTTTGCGCCGGCGATTGAAGCGCTGGCCAACAGCATGCTGCACGACCCGCTGCGGGTGGAGATCAAAGCAGAACCTGAAGGCGAACCCGACATCACCCAGCGTGCCATCGCCGTTGATGCGCCCGGGCGCACGCAGTTGCTGCGCCATTTGATTCAAGCGGAGAAGTGGACTCGCGTACTGGTCTTTGTTGCCACCAAACACGCCGCAGAAATCGTCGCCGACAAGCTGCGCAAGGCAGACATCAACGCCGAACCCTTCCACGGCGAACTCAGCCAGGGCAAACGCACCCAGGTGCTGATGGACTTCAAGGCCAAAGCCGTTCAGGTAGTAGTGGCCACAGACGTTGCAGCACGGGGTATAGACATCAAAGAGCTGCCGGTTGTCGTCAACTACGACCTACCGCGCTCAGCGGTGGACTACACCCACCGCATAGGCCGAACCGGCCGCGCAGGCCAAAGCGGCATCGCCATCAGTTTTGTGAGTGCTGCATCCGCCTCGCATTTCAAGCTCATTGAGAAGCGCCATGCGATCAAGCTGGTGCTGGAGGAAGTGGCGGGGTTTGAGCCCGTTGAAGTCGCACCTGTGAATGCGGCTGATCCGCAGGGGGCTGGGGGAATTAAGGGGAAGCGGCCCAGCAAGAAGGATAAGTTGCGGGCTGCGAACTTTGAAAAGCCCCTCAGCTAAAGGTAGCAGGTAGGGTAACTATATTGATAAATCTTCGGGGATAAATAAACTCGCCAGATTCTGATCCTGGTGAGTGAAGATCGGGCCAAATGCATAAGGAGATTTAAGTGCAACCATCACACCGAAAAAAGTGAGAGGTTGCTGGCTCACGTGAAACAAATCCACCTGCGTCGCAACTCTCAAGGTCTGATTCTTCAGAGTTCAACAAGGAATGAATGATCGCTTGGGTACACCGGGTGCAGACAGGCAATGTTTGACGCGTTGTTACTGGCCCCAACGCAAAAAGGCTTCAAAACCGAAGTCATGAAGCCTTTTAAAGCGTTTTCAGCGCGAAGCTGAAGAACAAGGGATTACGAGGGCTTAGTAGCCGCCGCGTCCACCGCCGCTGCCGCCACCACCGTAGCCGCCGCCACCGCCGGAACGACCGCCGCCGCCGCCGCCGCCACCGTAGCCGCCGCCGCCTGAACGGTCACCGCCGCCACCGCCACCGCCGTAACCGCCACCACCGCCGCCGAAGCCGCCGGTGCGTGGAGGACGAGCCTCCATCGGACGGGCTTCGTTTACAGTGATAGAACGGCCGCCAAGTGACTGGCCATTCATGCCGGCGATAGCAGCTTGCGCTTCAGCATCGCTGCCCATTTCCACAAAGCCGAAGCCTTTGGAGCGGCCGGTGTCACGTTCCATCATGACCTTGGCGCTGGTGATAGAGCCGAATTCGCCGAAAGACTGTTGCAAGTCTTCGTCGCGGACGGTGTAAGGCAGGTTGCCGACGTAAAGTTTGTTGCCCATTAAGGACTCCTCAAAAACACATAAAACAAAAAGCGATGGGGTCCCGAAAGCACAACAAATCCAAAAAAGCATCGCCGTAGCGCGCGAAACTGACCGATCACCAACTTGCGCAGTAGAAACTGCATCTGCATTATGGCCCGGAATCGCAGGATCAGGGGTTCAAAACGCATGTTTCTTTGCAATAAACGATATTTAAAAGCGAAATAATTTGCAACAACGTCAAATTACGCAAAACAGTAGCTAGCGATGATCAGCTTTGAAGCCGCGCGAGCACGTAAATCAATAAAGCCCGGCGGGCCGGGCTTTATTCAAAATCAGCTTCAATTCGGGCCTGATCGGCAACGGGCCGCGCCGTTCGGTAACCGTGTTTGGTTACGACCTCAACATAAAAAGTGTCAGCGCCCTCTGTGACCAACACGTCAACAGACGCAATCAGGCTGGCAAGATGAAGCGCGGCGGCAGAGGCTTGATCAGCACCGAGCTTGCAGTCAAAGTCCCAAAAATCAACGCCAGCGGGCAAAGACCGAGCGCGTTCACGTTTGACGTATTTGCGGATGTCATGTTTGGCCGCGTCCAGTAGTCGATCGCGGTTTTTACCGGCAATATTTAGTGGGTACGTTTTTTTCACGACTTGTCCGCAGCTGCCGCAGCGGCAGCGTTCTCAAGTGCTTCGTCAAGCGCCTTGCACGACGGCGCACACACCGCCTGGGACTTGCCCAGTACTTTTCGAGTACCCATCA
>JANXTM010000061.1 GCA_025352405.1 Polaromonas sp. | reverse complement strand
GTTTCAAGTCGTTATCAAGATAAAGCAAGCCTTCCATGACCTTTGAAGTCACCATGCCCATCTGCAAAGTGGTGTTAATGGCAGTCAGCAAAAAAGGCGGTTCGGGTGAAAGTACAAACTTGAGAGTGCCGCTTTCTATATCTGCAGCACTTTGCGCTGCTGCCGGAAGGCCAAGCGTGGCAACGCCAAGCAGTGCAACCGACAAGGATGCGCGTACAACTGAATTTACGATTCCAGATAGCATGTCAAATCCTTTTCCGATACGTTGTGCGTTGAGTACAAAACCAGTCCTGATGTTGTCGACAGGGCTTACTTTTCTGAACTCAGTATGGAAAATTACGGCGCAAGAGTCTTTCAAAATCTGTTCGCGTGATTGCAAAATCAGCACAGTCATTTTGTTTGGTGGACGCGCCCTGTCGGACCAAGCCGAATCCGTCCCCAAGGGGCTAATCCACGGGTGCTTGACCAGCGTTGTGCGGTGCGATGGGTGGTTGCGACATGCCGCAGGTCACGGGTGACACAGCGGCTTTCAATACCGGCGCAACCGCCAATGCGTGGCGGTGTTTGAGCCGGCTTGAACCGATGCGTGAAGTCTTAAAGCTTCAAAGACATGCCCCGACCAAACATCCGCAGCGTTGGTGAGGACGCCGGCAGTAGGCGACAACAAAGTCTGCAATCACGATTTGTAACTTTCATCAAGCCGGTCCAGCTTGCGGATCAGTGATGGCCAGACAAATGCACCCCCCATGCCGCCGGTCTGCACGCGCATGGCCTCGGCTACGCCTTTGACGATCAGCGGGTTGACTTGCGTGAGCGTGCCGCCCGCCTGCGCGTCGATCTGGATGCGGCAGGTGTTTTCAAATGTGTACATGCTCAAAAACGCATCTGCGATGGTTTTACCCACCACCAGCAGGCCGTGGTTGCGCAGTATTAAAAAGTTGGCGTTGCCCAAGTCGGTCTGCAGGCGCGGCTTTTCGTCGTCCCTGAAAGCCACACCCTCATAGGCGTGATAGGCCAGCGAGCCCAGCACAAACGTGGACTGCTGGCTGATGGGTAGCACACCAGCGGCTTGCGCACTGACGGCAACGCCGGCGCGGGTGTGGGTGTGCAGCACGCAGCCAGCATCGTGGCGCGCTGCATGCACGGCGCTGTGAATCACAAACCCGGCAGGGTTGACCGGGAAAGCCGAGTCAATCACCTTGTTGCACTGCTCGTCTACCTTGACCAGGCTGCTGGCAGTGATCTCGTCAAACATCAGGCCGTAGGGATTGATCAAAAAGTGGTGTGTGCCCTGTCCAGTGACGGACTCGGGTAGCTTGGCGCTGATATGGGTAAACACCAGATCACTCCAGCCGTACAACGCCACCAGCCGGTAGCAGGCGGCCAGATCGCAGCGCAATTGCCATTCGTCTGCGCTGACAACTTCTTTGAGTGATGGAATGTGCATGGCTTGTACCCGGTTGGTTTTGGCTGAATGTCGTGAGTGACGGTATGAGGGGATTAAGTGCTATTAAATTAACAGCGACTCGCCCCGGTATTTGCTGCTGCGCAAGCTTATTTTGGAGTAAAAAATGAACATGGTTTTTCAATCAGCGTGCGTTACTACAGACGCAGCATTAACCAGGCCCATGTAGGTCAAAGGGGACGGCTGCTTTAAGCTGGCGTACCAAAGGTAAACCCTTTTCGCAAAAATTTCTCCAAGATGTGTGAAATGAGCGAGCAGCGGAAACATGACGTACTCAATGATGACCAGCGGACCCTGGCGAAAGACGCCGTAGCCCAGCCACAGCAATAGCAGAGACAACATGCCATAGACCAGTGCGCCGGCCGCACTCCATTTGACTACGATCCAGAATTTTTCTGTTGTCGCCTTGGGATAGCCCAGCAGTGCGGCGACAAGCGTTGGGACTAGAAGTAACAGGAAGATCAAAAATTGGGTTGAAACCCACATGACAGGCTGTTTTTTAAGGTAATTTTCAGCGTGTTTCAAGCGTGCATAAAAGCGGTGAAAAAAGGTTTTGACTGGGCCAGCGTGCCTTGGTGTGCGAGGCCTTTCGCTGGGCAAGCGGGGTCGTCGGCGAATGAGGCTCCAGCAACTCAAGGTGGTAGCCGTCGAAATGATGGCCAACAATGTGAACCAGTTGGTTCGGGTGTTCCAGCCGTGGTGTGCGCCAAATTCGCCATCCTCGACGTAGCGGCCACGGGTTTCAATCAGGTTGTCGAGCGCCATGGCGTGTACGTGGACGCCGGGCAGGCGGCCGTGAAAAGGAGACACCACGTTGTCACCAGATGCTGCCAGGTCTGCGCCTACCATCACCATCTTGCCGTTTAACGCGGTTTTCATTTCGGTCGCCGAAAAACCATAGCCTGATGCGGGGCTATCAAGGTATTGGAAGGCGCGAACCGGAATCACCTGGTGGTAGGGGCACAGCGGCAGTGGAGGCCTATGCGTTATCAGAGTTTCTAGCAGGCTGACGCCTGGTACAACTTCCGACATGTGCCACTGACTCCGGCAGATCGGGCTGACGCCGCCTTCTGCGTTGCGGCTGATCATGGTTTGCTCGTTCGTTGGTGCGGCACGGGTGCCCCAGATGAGCGCTTGGGGCTCGCCCACGTCGCGTGGACACTGGTCCATGTTGAAGTGGCAAAACATGGCCAGCGCGACGGACGAACGCTTGTTTTCAGCATTGCGCTCAAGCGGGTATTGCCACTGTGATTGGTCCAGCTTGTCGGGCGCTATGGTGGCCAGCGTTGGAATGACGCAAGGTTGACCAGCGCTGTTGAGAGCATTGAACAGAGCTTCTTCGACATTCGATGCCGGCAAGACGCCGGGCTTGGTGACAGCTAAAATACCGTCGGGGCGCGCCATGGTGGCGAGGAAGACAGGCACGCCAGCATCGCTGGCCTTGCAGGCGCTCTGCCGCAGTTTGTCTATCAGCCGGTTGTCCCGATTGTCCAGAAACAACACATCAATGAAAATGGCTCTAGGCTGGAAGGTCACCACCCGGTCTATCAGGCGCTGATAATAATCCAGCGGGACTGGCCACGACAGCCCATAGCTTTGCAAATCGACATCATCCAGCGTCATGATGGTAATGGTGTCGCGTCCCTGGGTTGAATAGTTCAGTGTGAGCAAAGGGGCGTAGATGCGGGTCGTCATTCGTTTGGCGATCTCTTGCACTGGCAGGCTGGAGGATATGAATGCCAGCAAAAGCCCCACAACCACGGTAGTGCATCCTATCCAGAGGGCTTTTGCCACCGACCCAAGGCCGTCAAACGGATGGGCGACTGGGGACGGTTTGACCGTCGTCATTTAAGCTGCGCCGCTTTGTTGCAATCATCCCGATATTGCACATAACTCAAAACGCACACAGACAGCATTTGTTGCATGGCCTCGGTTTGCCCGGTGCGTGCGTACAAGCCGACCAGCGAAGGATATACCGCAGGAGCTTGTTGAAAACGCGCCAGGGCTTGTTGGCCAAGCGGGGAAATTCTTGAAGGGTCAGATGTTTTGTAATAATCGGCCGCCAGATCAAAAGGTTTCCATGCCGGCTCTGGTGCATCAAAGCTGCGGCTTAGGTAGACCATCGCGTCTTTGTCGCGTTTCATGCCCCTGAGGGCTTCGTACATCAGGAAGTTGGGGACTGCGTGGGTGGCGATGGGCGCGTTGCGCGCTACCACCGGCTCAAGTGATTTGGCAGCCGCCGCATAAGAGAGTGATTCGATCGCGGCCATGGCCTCGAACGTTTGCTTGTACGCCTTCAGCGTACGGCTGGTAGCTGGTGCTGCCATCACTTTTTGGTACGTCGCCGCGTTCGCCTGTTGTTTGAGCAGGTCGGGGTAGACGGTCTCAACATAAATTTGTGCTTCGTCAACCCGTTTTTCACCACCATCGTGGGTGTGGCCCAGTTGCTCGACCACCGAATTGAAAGCGTCACCGAGACCCCGCTGGATGCCCTGGTCAATCTTGCCGCTGCTCACCAGCTCCTGCACCACGCGCTGGCTTTCAAGTTGCAGGGCCTGGCGCCTGGCATCTTGTTGTGCATCCCATTGGCGTACTTTTTCAAGCCAGCTTTTGACACCATTGCTGTAGCTGTATTTGGCCCGCTGCGTTAAATCAATCGCCAGTCGATCCGCCTCCAGCTCCTGGCGACGGTTCCAAGCAGGGTGTAGTGCGCCGTCCGTCAGGCGAATGTAGAGTTCCATTTTGAGTAAAGCATCGCGCTGCCCCGATGACAGGGTAGTTCCTGTAACGCCTCCAGTCGCACGTTCTAGCGCCGAGTGGATTTGTATGCCCATGGAAAAAAGTGTCTGGATTTGTTTTTGGATCTTGCCAAAAATATTGCTGTCGTGGTGGTGCAGCAGGATGTGCGAGAGCTCATGTGCGAGCAGCGCTGCCAGCTCATCTTCGCTGGCCAGATTGTTGAACCAGTCGAGCGACACGAGGATATTGCCGTCAGGAGTGGATGCGGCTTCCAGCCCCGGCTTGACAACAAAGAGTACCCGTCCAGGGGTATTTTTGATACCGCTTTCCACCTTTAATTTATCCAGCACGCCATTGGCGTAGCTGGCAAGTTCCGGCATGCTGACCAGACCAAAACCTTTGATGCGCTGCTCATTGGTATCGCGTTCGTCGCCAAGTGCTTCGGTCGATGGCGCATAGGTTCCGGGCTTGAGGTCGGCGATTTGAGGTTTGTCGCGTTTGCCGCCAACGGCGTTGCTGACGGTACTGGTGAGCTTTGTCCACAAGCCCTGACCTGGCGAGGATGGTTCAGTGTCCGTTGTACGGTCTGAGCGGTTTGCTAATGCGGGAACTGTATCCGAGCTTTCAGCTGCCGAAGGAAGGGATAAAGCCAGTAGCCCAAGAAAGGTCGTTGCGGCAAGCAAGCGGGTGGTGGTTATCGGTTGTTGCGTTTTCGGCGTGTGGCGCCAAATCATTTACACGCCTCGTTAGCACCACGGAGGCCACCCGCGAGTGCCAGGGGCTGCCCTTTTGTTACCAAGCATTTGGCGTCGACCCGTGCATCGAGAACAAGTTGATCCGGGTCGAGCCAAACATCCTTTCCAGCAACCTTGGTGCGTACGTACCCGGCAGACGATCTCTCATAAATTGGGACAGGAAAAGCTACAACTGCAACGTCGATCGGGGTGCCTTTTTGTTGCCCTTCGGCATCCAGAAATGTTTTTAGAACTGTGCGTTTGGCGGACACGCCAAGGGCCGTTTGTAAACTTCCTTGCGCCCAGTTGCTGCCACCAATTGCCAAACTGGCAACAACAATGGCAGACAAGATATTTTTTCCATCCGTAGCTCCCTATATTTACGCACAGGATAGCATTTTGTAAAGATTTGTGCCATTCAGAAGCAGCGCGTTTCCAGCAAATGAGACAGTGGTTTTGAGCCGCTTTTGGGTTTGCATAGCACCATAAAAACTGTGGCGTCATCTGCTGGGCTATTCCAGATCGGCCTGGCTAATTGCTACTAAAGTAATAGCGTTAGGCGTCCGTATTTGTTATGAAAATTGGGTTTTAGGCAGTAAAATGATTCTTGTGTAGCCTAGTCCGGCTTGATCCTCGCACGCGCTGCAACCAGCCTCCAGCGGGCTTGCTCGGTCTTGATGAAGCCCGCGTACTGGGCGGGGGTGTCGCCCACGGGCTGCGCCGTGTCGCCACGCAGGCGTTCGGTGGCCTGTGGGTTCTTCATGGCTTTGCTACAGGCGTCGGCTATTTTGATGATGGCTTCAGGCGGCATGTTGGCAGGTGCGTTCAGGCCGTACCACTGCGTCATCTCAAAGCCGGGGTAGCCGCTTTCGGCCACCGTGGGCACATCGGGCAGTTGCGGCAAGCGTTCCTTGGTGCCGGTGGCGATGCAGCGCAGCTTGCCTGATTTGACGTGCGCCAAAATGGCTGGCGCGCCCACGCTGGCCGCGTCGAGTCTGCCTGCAAGTAGGTCGGTGAGTTGCGGGCCGGTGCCACGATAGGGTACGTGCAGCACAAAAATATCACTCACCATTTTTAGGTATTCAAACGCTAGATGCCCGGCGCTGCCATTGCCTGCAGAGCCATAATTGAGCTTGCCGGGTTGGGACTTGGCCAGCGCGATGAATTCCTTGAGGTTTTTGACCGGTAAGTCGGCGTTGACCACATACAGGCTGGGCACTTTGGCCAGCAGCGATATGGGCTTGAAGTCCTTGTTGGTGTCAAACGGCAGTTTGTCAAAGATGAAGGGGTTGACGGCAAAGGTGCCGATGTGTCCGAGGATGAGCGTGTGGCCATCGGTGCTGGTGGCGCATTCGTGCATGGCGATGTTGCCGCTGGCGCCGGGCTTGTTGTCGACAAACACGGTTTGCCCCAGTGTTTTGCCGATCTCATTTGCAGCAGAGCGCGCCACGATTTCGGAACTGCCGCCAGGTGCAAACGGCACCAGCAGGCGAATTGGCTTGCTGGGCCAGCTGCTCTGTGTATGGGCACTGCCTGTGAGGGCCGGGAAGGCGGTAGCTGCAGCGAGCGCGCTGCCGAGCTGGAGTGCGCTGCGGCGTGAAGGCGTTGGGGTCATGTCTTGTCTCTGAATGCTGATTTTTATGGCCGCGGCGCCTCAGTTGGCCAGTCGCCCGCTTGCAAACAATACTTGGTCAATTACTGCTTGCACTTGTTTCACGTGAAACCCACTGATCAGTTTGTCGTCGGCATCAAAAGCTTCGGAGGCTTTGCCCAGTGCAAACGCTTTGGGCGCGACCCAGCACTGTAGATTAACCAGCAAAGGCACCAGATGACTTTGTGAGCGGAGGCCACCCAACGCACCGGGCGATGCGCTGAGCAAACCCACCACTTTGCCAGTAAACGATTTGAAGCCGTCTTGCCAGGCTGGGTCTGATTTGACAGGGCTGGACGCCCAGTCGATGGTGTTTTTAAGCAAGGCGGTGTAGCTGCCGTTGTATTCGGGTGAGCAAATGATCCACGCCGGATGCTCAAACATGATCTGCTTGAGTTTCATCACATCCGCTGGTGTACCTTGGGCTTCGAGGTCCGCGTTGTAGATGGGAATGTCAAAGTCAGCCAACTCAATCAGGGTGACGTCAGCGCCTGCTGCACGCGCCTGATTTGCAGCGGCGTGGGCAAGTTTGCGGTTGAACGAGGCCTGACGGGTGCTGCCCGCGAAGACCAGGAGTTTTGAGGGGGTGGCGCTTAGGGAAGTCATGTTGTTGATTTCACCACACAGCGGCACGGTGGGGTTAACAGTGGGGGTCAGGCAATGCCCTGTAAAATGTACGAAATTACCTTTTTTTGTACAAAATGCACATTGTTCCTCTCAGTGAATTCCGCGCCAACACCGCTGCCATGATTGACTTGGTTGAGCAGGGTGAAACCGTGCGTATCTTGCGGCACGGCAAGCCAGTGGCTGAGCTGGTGCCCATGCAGCCCCTGGAGGCAACCAAAGTGCCGCGCTGGAAGGTGCCGGTTGAGCCTTTGAGATACCTCAAACCGCCCAGTAAATCAGGCACACAAATGATCATTGAAGAACGTGAGGGCGGCTGGTGATGAATATTTTTTTTGATGCGTCAGCGATGTTTAAGCGTTACAGCGGCGAGGCAGGCGTCGACCGCGTGCTGCAATTACAGGCATCAGCCAGCGCTGTGACGGCTGCGGTGCACTGCAAAACGGAAGTCGCCTCTGCCTTGATGCGCCAGTGGCGTGAAGGAGCATTCAGCAATGAAGAGTACGAGCGTGTGCTTGCCGACATTCATGCGGATTTCGACGAATTGAGCGTCATGCCGCTGTCTCGCCAGGCCGAGCGCTACGCTATTGCTGCAATGCGGCTGGCAACACTGCGCGGCATGGATGCACTGCACATTGGTACGGCACAGGCTGCACGAGTGGACCTTTTTGTAACGGCCGACCGCTGCCAGGCTGCAGCCGCCCAGGCTGTGGGTTTGAAAACCGAATTAATAGAAGTCTGACCATGTTTTATCCGACCGAATTTGATGTGATCGTTGTAGGTGGCGGTCATGCCGGTACCGAGGCCGCACTGGCCAGCGCCCGCATGGGCTGCAAAACCCTTTTGCTGAGCCACAATATCGAGACGCTGGGCCAAATGAGCTGCAACCCGTCCATTGGCGGCATTGGCAAGGGCCATTTGGTCAAAGAGGTTGATGCCATGGGTGGTGCGATGGCATTGGCGACGGACGAAGGCGGCATTCAGTTCCGCATTCTCAACAGCTCCAAGGGCCCGGCCGTGCGCGCAACCCGGGCGCAAGCGGACCGTATTTTGTACAAGGCCGCGATTCGCCGCATGCTGGAGAACCAGCCCAATTTGTGGCTGTTCCAGCAGGCGGTTGATGACCTGATGGTCGAAGGTGACCGGGTGGTGGGTGCGGTGACGCAGGTTGGCATCAAATTTCGTAGCCGCACCGTAGTGCTGACGGCTGGGACTTTTCTGGACGGCAAGATACATGTGGGCCTGCAAAACTATGCGGCCGGCAGGGCGGGCGACCCGCCAGCTGTATCGCTGAGTGCGCGACTAAAAGAGCTCAAGCTACCGCAGGGCCGACTGAAAACCGGCACGCCGCCACGTATTGATGGCCGCTCGATTGATTTCAGCAAATGCATTGCCCAGCCGGGTGATGGAATGGCTGGTGGTATTGCTGGTGATGTACCGGTGTTTAGCTTCATAGGCGTAAATATCAAGCATCCGCAGCAGGTACCGTGCTACATCACCCACACCAACGCGCGCACGCACGACATCATTCGCAGCGGCTTTGACCGCAGCCCCATGTTTACCGGCAAGATTGACGGCGTGGGCCCGCGTTACTGCCCGAGCGTTGAAGACAAGATCAACCGCTTTGCCGACAAGGATGCGCACCAGATTTTCCTCGAGCCCGAGGGCTTGACCACACATGAGATTTACCCGAATGGCATCTCGACCAGCCTGCCGTTTGACATTCAGTACGAACTGGTGCGCTCCATGGCGGGCATGGAAAACGCCCATATTTTGCGGCCTGGCTATGCCATTGAGTACGACTACTTTGACCCACGCGCCCTGAAAACCAGCTTTGAAACCCGCGCTATCGGCGGTTTGTTCTTTGCCGGGCAGATCAACGGTACCACTGGCTATGAGGAAGCGGCAGCGCAAGGCATGTTTGCTGGTATCAATGCCGCGCTGCAGTGCCAGGGTAAAGAGAGCTGGCTGCCCAAGCGCGACGAAGCCTACCTGGGTGTGCTGGTCGATGACCTGATCACCAAGGGTGTGACCGAGCCCTACCGCATGTTTACCAGCCGTGCCGAGTTCCGATTGATGCTGCGCGAAGACAACGCTGACATGCGGCTGACGGAAAAGGGTCGTGCGTTGGGGCTGGTGGATGATGCCCGCTGGGATGCATTCAACCGCAAGCGCGACGCTGTTTCACGTGAAACAGAGCGTTTGCGGTCGATCTGGGTCAACCCCAACACACTATCAGCGGTTGAGGCGGAGCGGGTGTTGGGTAAGGCAATTGAGCGGGAGTACAACTTTGCTGATTTGTTGCGCAGGCCAGATGTCAACTATGCAGGACTGATGTCGCTGGCTGATGGCAAGTATGTCAACCCCGACATTCTGGTGACTGGTGATGTTTCACGTGAAACAGCTTTGCCTGCTGACATGGCGAAAAGCGTCATTGAGCAGATTGAAATAACGGCCAAATACGCCGGCTATATTGACCTGCAAAAGGTTGAAGTAGAGCGGGCGTCGCATTACGAAAATCTCAAGCTGCCCACAGACCTTGATTACCTGCAGGTGTCAGCCTTGAGTTTTGAGGCACGACAAACCCTGACCAGACACCGTCCTGAAACCTTGGGTCTGGCTTCCCGCATCTCGGGCATCACGCCCGCAACGGTGTCGTTGTTGTTAGTCCACCTTAAAAAGAACCTGTGGAAGAACACGGTACCCCTTACCGCCAACAGCCAGCCGACAGTAAAGGTCGAGGCGTGATGCGCAGCATGGAAGAAAGTTTGCGGGCAGGGCTGCGGGAACTGGCACTTGATTTGAATGACACCCAGGTCCACCAGTTACTCGACTACCAGGACCTGATCGGTAAGTGGACCAAGGTCTATAACCTGACGGCGGTGCGTGACCCGGCCGAGATGATGACGCACCATCTGCTTGACAGCCTGGCGGTCATTGCCCCCTTGATGCGGCATCTGGAAAAAACTCAGATGGCCGATCTTTCCAGGGCGGGGCAGGGCAGCAGCCTTCTGGATGTGGGCTCTGGCGCAGGTTTGCCAGGCGTCGTGATTGCTATTTGCTGCCCTACTGTCGCTGTGACTTGTGTTGATACTGTGGCCAAAAAGGCGGCGTTTATCAAGCAGGCGGCATTGGCCTTGAAGCTGCCCAACCTTACCGGGCTGCATGCGCGGGTTGAAAGTATTGAGAAGTCTTTTGAGGTGATCTGCTCGCGTGCTTTCGCGTCGCTGCCAGATTTCACCCAGTGGTCAGCTGGCGCACTCGCATCCGGCGGTGTGTGGTTGGCCATGAAAGGCAAACAGCCAGCCGATGAGCTGACCGCCTTGCCGCCATCTGTGGGGGTGTTTCACGTGGAACAACTCAAAGTACCAGGGCTGGATGTCGAACGTTGCCTTGTGTGGATGCAAAAACAATAGCGTGATAACCCTGTGTCGTAAACTCAGGCATTAAATTTTCGTTAGCTGCTCCATTACTCCCGGAATTTCCACATGCTTGGTTCATTCGTTGGCATTGCTGATTACGCTTCGTTCGTTATTGCCATTGTGGTGTTCCTGCTGATTCCCGGACCGGGCAATCTGGCCTTGATCACTTCAACCGGCAAGGGAGGCATAGCAGGCGGCATGGGCGCTACCTTTGGCGTGATTGCGGGTGACCAAGTTCTGCTCTGGGCTGCCGTGGCCGGTGTGTCTGCCGTGATGACTGCGTATCCCAGCGCTTTTCAGGCGGTGCAGTGGCTGGGTGCAGCCTACCTGACCTGGCTGGGGTTCAAGATGTTGTTTGCCAAGCCCGGCGATGCTCCCATTTTGCATATCAAGCCCCACCACTATTTGCGGCAGGCACTTTTCATCACGCTGCTCAACCCCAAAGCGATTGTGTTCTACATGGCTTTTTTCCCCCTGTTTGTGGACCCAGCCACGCACCAGGGGTTGAAGACTTTTGGTGTGATGGCGGTAACCATCGCCGCACTGACTTTTTTGTACGGACTGGTGGCTGTGCTATTGACTTACTTTTTGGCGGCACGCATTCGGGCCAACCCCAAAATATCCGCTTCGCTCGAAAAAGCTGCTGGTGTGTTTTTGATTGGCTTCGGCGTCAAGCTGGCTCTGTCCAAATAAGCATCGCGGGTTTATCCCACACACACCATTTCCCACAACAGAAAAATAGAAGAAAAATTAAAACCATGGCCAAAATTTTCTGCGTTGCAAATCAAAAAGGGGGTGTCGGAAAAACCACCACCACGCTCAATCTGGCGGCTGGTCTGGCCAAGGTCGGGCAGCGCGTGCTGATGATTGACCTGGACCCACAGGGCAACGCCACCATGGGTTCAGGTGT
>JANXTM010000027.1 GCA_025352405.1 Polaromonas sp. | reverse complement strand
GCACGGCCAGCGCC
Organism: Polaromonas sp.; assembly: GCA_025352405.1. Lineage (GTDB taxonomy): Bacteria > Pseudomonadota > Gammaproteobacteria > Burkholderiales > Burkholderiaceae_C > Polaromonas. The sequence continues at coordinate 32,678 of JANXTM010000027.1, read as the reverse complement.
GCGACCACGCCCAGACGCATGTCGGCCACAAAGGCCGAGGCAATCAGGATGCCGTCGCCAAAACAGTGAACGCTGTCGCCCGTGAGCACGGCCCAGCTGCCGCTGCGGGCGGGGCCCTGGCTGTGGTGATGGTGGGCATGTTCATGCGGGTGGGGCGCGTCGCCTTGAAGGTCTTGATGATGCTCATGCCCGTGGTGCCACAACTCGGCCTTGTCGAGCAAAAAGAAAAACACGAGGCCAACGAGCAAGGTGCCGAACAGGGCCTTCGGGCCAGCCTGGCTCTCAAAGGCCTCGGGCAGAAGGTGCATAAAGGCGGTTGCCAGCAAAGCACCGGCAGCCAGGCTGAGCATGTGTTGGGTGTAGCGGGCCAGCACCCCAAAGCTCAGAAAAGCGGCCAGCCAGACGCTTCCGATACCAGCGGTCAGCGTACCGATTAGAATTGCTATTAAAGTCATAGCTAGTTGCCCCCGTATTTGTTGGGCAAGAGCCCTTATTTATTGTTGGAAATCTCGGTTCAGCGCAGATGGCGATGCCGGAACGTTTTTCATCTTATCAAGCGTGTCAAGCGTGTTCACCCAACAGGTATGAAAAAGCCGCCCCATGGTGCCATGAGGCGGCTGGCTGCTCTCAAACTGGAGACGGAATTACGCTACGCCGTTGGCCTTGAACCAATCCATGGCGCGCTTGAAGCCATCTTCTGCCGCGTCCTTGCGGTAGCTGGGGCGGTAGTCGGCGTGAAACGCATGGGGGGCGTCGGGGTAGACCACAAACTCGGACGCCTTGGCGGCGGCGTTGCCTTTGCTGCCGGCATCGGCCAGAGCCTCTTTCATTTGGTTGACCGTAGCAACTGGAATGCCGCCGTCCTGCCCGCCATACAAACCCAGCACAGGTGCTTTCAGACCGGCAGCCAGATCCAGTGGATGTTTGGGCGTCAGCGCAGACGGCGTACCGACCAGGCGGCCGTACCAGGCCACACCGGCCTTGACGTTGCTACTCTGCTCGGCATAGAGCCAGGTGATACGGCCACCCCAGCAAAAACCGGTGATACCGACCTTGGCCTGGTTGCCACCATTGGCACCAGCCCATTTCACGGCACCGTCGAGATCCGCCATGACCTGCTCGTCAGGCACTTTGGCCACCACTTCGGTCATGAGCTTGGCCATCTCGTTGTACTTGCTGGGGTCACCCTGACGTGCAAAAAGCTCAGGCGCAATGGCCAGATAACCAGCCTGGGCAAAACGGCGGGCGGTGTCGGCTATGTACTCATGCACACCAAAAATTTCCTGAATCACCAGGATGACGGGCAAGTTGGTTTTGCCGGCAGGGGCGGCGTAAAAAGCCGGCACTTTGAAGCCGTTTACCTCAAAGGTGATTTCCCCGGATTTCAGGCCGTCTGATGAGGTTTTGACAGCCGTTTGCGCCATGATGGGCATGGCAGTGACCGCGTAACCAACGCCTAGCGCCGCTTTAAGGGCGGTGCGGCGACTGGCGCCTGCCTCGGTGCTCTGACCCGGCAGCAAGGCATCAAATTCTTTTTTCAGATCATTGTTTAACATGACGGTTTCCTCAAAAAGCACTGGTTGATTGAAAACGGGAGAAGTTTAAAAGCCAAAACGATCGCCTAACTCCTTTTGGGTGAAAAAAAATACGGAAAATATTTCTGACGGGGTTGTACAGCGGGCAGTTTGGAAAAGAAACAGGAAATTCAATATTTCAGACATCGTTGGCATGTTTTACATCACGCTGGCCTGAAACTTTCTTGCTGTCACCAAAAAATCGTAACCTGTCGACCAGCAGCATGTGCGGCACCGTCAGCGCGGCAAGGCAGACGAACAGCAACTGCACCAACCGGCCGTCAAGCGATGCATCGCTTAAAAAGTACCAACCTGCCGATGCACCAGCCAGCGTCAATAAAAACGGTAGCCAAGCAACTTGCAGCAAATGAAGGTTTGACTTTTTTTCTGGAAATTCGCGGGTCCGCAAAATATGCCGAATACTGTGCATTCCGCAAAAAAATAAGCAAAAAGCAATCAGCGGCGAGGCAAAAATCGCCAGCACAGAGACCGAAACCAACTCCAGACTGGAAACCAGATTTATTTTTGCATGCCGCACAGCCACCCACAAAGTTGCAAACAACCAGGCGAACGCCAACCCATGCAGGGCATCCACCAGAAGAGTAGCCGTTTCCACACCTGCTAAAAAGGAAAAAAGTTCTGTGACTGGTCCGGCGTGAATCAGTGCCGGAAAAACAATGATGGCGCCGCCGTAAAGCGCACGAAACACAACAGGTGTGCCTTCTACCGGATCGCCTGAGAAGTGAAACGCAGACACCAATAAAAACCCCAGTAAAAAAGCAAACGGCACCAGGGCCCACAGCGCCACCACCAGCGCGGCCAAACCGGCATAAGCAGCTCCGAAAACGATCCAGGCGCCCGACGACTGCAGGCGGTAAAGCGGCTTGGCATACAGCGTGTCGAGCGCGCCGTGCGGCACACCTAAAAACAGAATGGCAAATGCCGACACCAGGAGCTCGGTCCGTGAATCTGTGCCGGGAAAGAATGCACCACCGAGTACCAGCAACCATGCAGTCAGGCTGAAGATGGCACCTTGCAGCCGGATGGTGGCAGACAACATCATGCGTTTTGTCCTGCCCCTTGATGGGTGACGCGCGTCGCGCGTCGGCCCACCAGTAACTTGATGAATGGCCAGGGCGGGAGAGCAGCAACCACCGCCGCGTAGTCCAGCCATGTCCCTTCGCCGCTAAGAAAGCGAATCAGGCGTGCCGCGTTTGCCCTTGCAAACAGCGCACAAAAAAGCGCGCCCGCGCGTTCTGGATTGGTGCGAAGTACATTCAGGAAAAGATGGTCCATGGCTTGGAGAACTGCAGCGTCAGGTGAGTGCTGAATCGGCAAAAAACCAGCCACGACAGATTTTGCGCACGCATCGGCCCAGCGCTGAATCCGCTGGAAAGCGTACCCTGTGCAGGCTCTTGCGCCGCCCGCCATCAGACCGACCTGAACATAACTTCGGTCAGGATTTTTCGGTATGGCACGCAAGCCCATCGGCAGAATGCCGTGCTCAGACCGCAACATGCGAAAGGGCGCGTCACCCACCCGCTGCGCCACAGCTGTTTCAAGTTTGAGCGCCAGATCTTTAGGCAAAAGGGGGTTGACTCCAAACACGGTCACTTCCACCAGCGCTCTGGTGGGGCTAACTGGCAGGACGTAAACAAAGGGAATGCCGATCGAGTCGGCGGGCAAAAAATTCATCAGGTCCAGACACGAAGCATCGAATACCGGCCTGTCACACTCAATCTCCTGCCCATAAAAAGATTGCCACAGCAATGCGTCATCCGGCTTCGGCGTTTGCTGCGGGCGGGTGTCTACCACCATGCGACCGGAAAAAACGCCTGCACTGGTCGCAACGCGCCAGTTTCCATCAACTTTGCCAGGTGCTGCCAAAACCGCAGTACCGACCTTGAGACTGACATGTTGTGCCTGCGAAATTGCCGAAATTGCCGCACCGTAGAACGTTTCAGCGGGAAGCATTTGGTACGGTGTCTGGCCACAGTCGACGAGAACGGTTTGCGCGCCAGACGTCAATCGCATGGTGTTCCATTGGCGCGCAACAGCGTGTTCACCGGACGACAGCTGACCACCCCAAAAACACCAAGTACGGTCATTCGTGTAGTGGTCTCGACTCTCAACCACCAGCGTGGTGAAACCCGCTGATGATGAAGCGGCAAGTCGCGCCGCCAGACTCAGCCCTGCGCAACCGCCGCCCAGGATGATCAGGTCAAAGGTGTTGGACATGCTGTAAATCTGGATGACTTGCAAAACCAAAAAAACCTGAAAATGCGCTGTGTAGCCGATCATCATGTCTCTGCGACGGCGACCAGAAAGACGGCTTGAACGGCATCGCAACCAAAGCCTGCAGGGTCACCAGCAGCTTTGTGCTGGGCGGCACAACCGTGCGGCCAAGCCAATACGCGCTGCGCTGCTGCCTGAGTTTGGTGCCTATCGCGCGGTAAACGCGAGCTGCAGACAAAATGCTGCTGCGTGCGCCAAGGGGCAAATAACACAGGCCAAGTTCACCACTTCGATAGTACTGGTCGGCCATGTCGAGCAGTGCTTCGACGCATTTCCGGACGCCCGGTTGCAATGCCTCTTCTGGATGCACAAGTGCTTGCGGCTCCAGAAAACCAACCAGGGTGGCAGGAAGATAGCGACGTCCCACTGCAGCGTCCGTCGAGATATCCCGGCAAATATTGGTCAGCTGCATGGCAATTCCAAGATCAATCGCGTGTGAAAAAGCTTCAGGGCTTTGCGTATCCAGCACTTTGCACATCATCAAGCCCACGGTGCCCGCGACCTGGTAACAGTAGCGCAGCAAGGCATCTTCATCGACCATTTGCACCACACCCAAATCTGAAGTAACGCCTGAAATCAACTCCAGAACGACGGCTGGTTCGATGCCGCATTCACGCATTAAATCAATGCCGTCTTGAATCACAAGATGCGCCGACTCGCCCCTCGCGACGTCGGCAGCAACAACCAGCAGCGCGGCCTGACCTGTCTCTGGGGAGCTGGCTTCGTCAGCCAGATCGTCAATCAGTCTGCAAAAACTGTAGAGACGCGTCGCCCTTGATGCATGCAAAACGCCCATCAAACGCCGTGCGCCGTGAAATGTTCTGCCTTTTTGCGCCAGCGTGGTGTCCGCTCTTGCAAAAGCCTGGTCGACTGCGTGTTGCGTGTTCAACTTCATAACTTGTTGCCTGAAGTCGCCACAGCGTGCAATCGAACTGCAGGCACCAATGCGTCGACAACTTTGGCCGAACATAACACGCCCGGAACGCCAGCCCCAGGATGGGTTCCAGCGCCAACCAGATAAAGGTTTTTAATGCCCTCCGCACGGTTATGAAACCGAAACCAGGCAGACTGCCGAAACAGCGGGGCCACAGAAAAGCCGGCACCGTGCTTGCTGAGGTAGTCGTTTTGAAAATCTTCCGGTGTCATAAAAAAATCACTGGTGATGCACTCGGCAAGCCCCGGCAAAATGGTTCGGTCAAGCGCTGCCACAATGCGCGACTGCAAACGTGGTGCCTCTTTTACCCAGTCCACAACGCCTTGAAGATTGGGCACCGGGCACAGTACGTAAAAACTGTCACAACCGGCCGGCGCGAAACTTGGGTCGGTCGCGGTCGGACGATGAAGATAGAGAGAGAAATCTTCCGACAGCATTTTTCCGTGAAAGATGTCGTCCAACAACTCGCGGTAGCGGTCGCCCATCCAGATGGTGTGGTGCGCAACCTCCGGATAGACCCGTGTTGTTCCAAAATAGAGAACAAACAAACCCATCGAAAACGATGCAGATGCCAGTTTCAAGCGAGCAGCTCTTGTCTGATTAGCCGGCTTGACCATGGCACCGTACAAATGTGCAGGATCAGCGTTTGACACCACCACATCGGCCGCAACAAACGAGCCATCAGTCAGTACAACGCCTTTCGCCACCCCGCCTTCCACCTCGATCTGGGTCACGGTGGTGTTCAATCGAACCTCGACGCCCTGTCTGGCCATCAGCTGACCCAGTGCTTTGGTGATCGCAGCAGTTCCGCCCATCGCAAAGTGCACCCCATAAGCGCGTTCGAGGTAATGAATCAAACCGTAAATACTGGTGGTGTCGAACGGATTTCCGCCCACCAAGAGGGGCTGAATCGAGAACGCCTGCCTTAACTTCGGACTGGATAAATGCCTGGAAACCAACTGCCACACCGTTTCATAACTCCGAAGCCCCAGGAGCCGGGGTATTTGTTTGACCATGGTCATGAAGCGATGAAACGGCATGGCTGACAATTCGGTAAAGCCAACATCGAATATTTTTTTTGACTGCGCCAGCAATTTTCGGTATCCGTCACAGTCGCGTGGTTCTATGCGAGCGATCTCCGCAAGCGTCTCGTCCAGCGTGCCGCCATAGTCAAATGTAGTGTTGTCAGAGAAATGAAATCTGTACCACGGCGTCAGGGGAACCAACTGGATGTGGTCCGCCATCTTTTCGCCAAAAAGAGAAAACAGTTCCTCGAACAAAAAGGGGGCCGTGATAACCGTCGGTCCGGCGTCATGACGAAAGCCATTCCGCTCAAAAACCTGTGCCCGCCCACCAAGCATTGCACAACGGTCTATCAGCAACACCTCATAGCCTTTGGCGCGCAGTCGTAACGCCGCAGCGATACCCCCAAATCCGGCACCAACCACAAGCGCCTTCATTGAATGCACTTGTCCTTCAACCGTGCATGCAGCTCATTTGCCATTTCCCGAAAAAGCCGGCCGGATTGTCTTGGGAGGTCTGTACTGCTTGCTGCTGCTTCCAAATGCATGAGGCACAATTTTTGGGCTGACTCCCAAGCGTCACGGATAGACAAGCCATTGTTTTTTTTCAATACCAGCACGATATTCAAAACTGGTGCCGCAGTATCGCGCGCAAGGTCTATCTCAAAGTCACAGAGATCGTCGTAAATTTGGTAGCCAGCAGCAAAGGAATCAGCGGTCGCGCGGGTAGTTTGCAATGCCCCGCGATAGCCGCCAGCCAACAGTGCGAGCTCAACCGGCAGGCCGAGCAAAGCACCAGATTTTGCGGTAGCAATTTTGAGGTAAACATCCGTGTTAAACAAATGAACTGGTGCCGGGGAAAATTCGGCGCACTGCCCACCGATGGCTTGCGTTATCCGCGAATGAACAAGTTTCACCAGCGAAGGCAGCATGTCAGTGCAACTGACGCAGGCGACGGTGGCGTAGGCCGCAGACAACAGCAAGTCGCCCGCACAAATGGCAACTTCGTCTCCGTAAGCAACCCATACCGTCGGGCTACCACGTCGGACCTGGTCCCGGTCCTGAGGGTCGTCGTGTATCAGTGAAGCGTTGTGGAGAAGCTCTGCCGTTGCTGCCAACGCTATCCCATCACGCGTTGTTAGTCCTAAACAATGGGCAGAATCCAGAGCAAGGCGAGAACGAATCCTCTGCCCACCAGCATTCAGGTGATAGAGCGCCGCGATTTTTGCGACGCTCGTGGCTTGCGTGTCTGCGTCATCGCCCGACTCAATGACATCTGCCATCAGCCTTTCGGCTTCGGGCACGTCATGCGATGCGGTATCGGCAGCGGTCTGGCACATGGAGGCAGAACTGTGCATGAGAGTGCTCCTTACATGTAGGAGGCAGAGTTTTCTAAATTTAGATTACCACGAACAACCAGCGACCCGAGCTTTGGAGAGGCCCGCCATTCCGCCGATGCTACGTTTGCCAGGTGTTCAGTCGCCTGCTGTTGCGCAGTCTGTAAAGACCGGCGCAAGTACAGCTGCAGCTACAAGTGCAACGAAAATTGAAAGTCGGATTGACAGCAATAAATCGCTGCAGCTTGTAATAGCTGTTGCTTACTTGACTACCGCATGCTCCGACTCGCTCACGGCAACACTCCAAATCACCAGTCCGAAAGCAATTTTGTTAAGCACGTCAGCGGCGTTGTAGATGATGTTGAGCGAATTGGCGCTGGCGTCGGGGCTGTTGCCCGTCAGGTAGCCAAAGAAATATCCAACGGGGTAAATGGCCCAGCCAAAAGTTACGATAAGCCGCATGGTGCTAAACGCAGACTGCACCGCAGGAGGCGCATTTTTTGCGTTTATTTTCCCGGCCTGACCTGCGAAAATCTCGTACAGAATGAAAGCCCAGCCGGCCATGCCAATAATAAATGCTGGCCATACAGCCAAGTACCTTGCCTCGCCGAGGTATCCCCCAACCAGCATGACCAGCGTACCGATCATCAAGCGCCAGAAAACCCCTGCAGGCACCTTTGTAATGGCCGACAGGATCAGGTAAAACTCGATCATCAGCAAGGGGACAGTGATCAGCCAGTCAATGTAGCGAAATACGGTCGGGGTAGAGCCGGTTGTGACCCACACATCGCGCATGTAGAAGTAGTGAACAGCAGCGACCAAAGTCACCAGACCAGACACCGTCAAAGAAGTCTTCCATTTCGCAGACACCCGGTCTCGCTCAAGAAAAAAGAATACGGTGGAAGCGACCAGGGCCATCGAGATGATCCAAAAGGATATTCCGACAAAATCATCCTGTTTGAGAACTGAAGCAGAAGCTGCGACCGCCTCACTACACACTGCAATTGAACCGATACCCGCAATCCCGAGCTTTGTCGCAAGCGGCTTGATTTTTGATATAAATATCATGGCGTTCCTGAAGTTTCATGACCAATTGGTAAGAAGGACTTTTAAGTCTTTTGCCTGTCATGGTTTCAGTGATCAACGTCCAGACTAACCATATTTACAAGTCTAGTGGGAACTTTATAAGCAGGCAGTTATGCAAGTTTTAATTCCCCCAAACTTTGAAGGGTATGTCCGACAAGCCGGGAAAAGCAGTGAACGGTTGCTAGCGCGGCAACTGTTTCTAATGTGCTTTTTCCCAATTCGACCCGATGCCAATTTCTGCAAGTAACGGCACCTTAAGCTCGGCCACGCCCGCCATCAGCCGCGGAATTTCTACACGTACCCATTCAACCTCGGATTCGGGTACCTCAAACACCAGTTCGTCATGCACCTGCATAATCATCTTAACCCCACGTTTTTCTGCATCCAGAACTTCCAGGACTTTGTTCATACTGAGTTTTATAAGGTCGGCCGCAGTGCCCTGCATGGGGGCATTGATAGCAGCGCGCTCGGCACCAGCACGGCGCGGGCCGTTCGGCGAGTTGATTTCTGGCAGGTACAGGCGGCGGCCAAAAACGGTTTCCACATAGCCTTTGCTCTTGGCTGACAAACGGGTTTCATCCATATAGTTTTTCACGCCTGGGTAGCGCTGGAAGTACTTGTCGATGTAAGCCGCCGCAGCCTTGGTCTCAATACCCAGATTACGCGCCAGTCCGAAGCTGCTCATGCCGTAAATCAAACCGAAGTTGATCACCTTGGCATAGCGGCGTTGCTCGCTGCTGACCTGATCCACCGCGACGCCAAACACCTCGGCAGCGGTCGCACGGTGCACGTCAACGCCGTCTGTAAAAGCAAGCAGCAAAGCCGCGTCTTCACTGATATGGGCCATGATGCGCAGCTCGATCTGGGAATAGTCGGCGCTGGCAATCATGCTGCCTTTCGGTGCGACAAATGCCTCCCGGACCCGCCTGCCCTCGGCGGTTTTCACCGGTATGTTTTGAAGATTGGGATCATTGCTCGACAAACGCCCGGTAACGGCTACAGCCTGCGCGTAATGGGTGTGTACCCGCCCTGTTCTGGGCAATGCAAGCTGTGCCAGCTTGTCGGTGTACGTACCTTTGAGTTTTGACAGGCTGCGGTGTTCCAGCAGCTTGGCAGGCAGGGGGTAGTCTTCGGCCAGTTTTTCGAGCACTTCTTCGTCGGTGCTGCGCGCGCCACTGGGAGTCTTTTTGATGACAGGCATACCCAATTTATCAAAGAAAATTTCTCCCAGCTGCTTGGGGCTGCCCAAATTGAAAGGCTGACCAGCGATTTCATAGGCCTCGGTTTCCAACTGCAACATGCGCAGCCCCAATTCGCCGCTTTGTTTGGCCAGCATAGGCCCATCAATCAACACACCGTTGCGCTCAATGCGGTAAAGCGATTCGCTGCTTTTGATTTCAAGCTCGTAAATAAAACGCAGCGCGTCGTCGGCTTGCAACTGCGGCCAGAGCACCTGGTGAACGGCCAGCGTCTGGTCGGAGTCTTCACACGAGTATTCGGCGGCCTTGGCGATCTCGACCTGGTTGAACTTTATCTGGTGCGCGCCCTTACCGCACAGGTCTTCGTAACTGATGCCGCTGCGGCCCAGGTGACGTTCGGCCAGGCTGGCCAGCCCGTGCGGCCTGTTGACCTCAAGTACATAGCTCTGCAGCATGGTGTCGTGGACGTAGCCTTGCACTTCAATACCGTGGTTGGCAAACACATGGCGGTCGTATTTGACGTGCTGGCCGAGCTTGAGTTTGGCGGGGTCTTCAAGCCAGGGTTTGAGACGGGCCAGCACTTCCTCTCGCGGCAACTGCAGCGGTGCGTCAGGGTAGTCGTGCGTGAGCGGAATGTAGGCGGCCTCGCCCGGGCTAACACTAAAGCTGATACCAACAATCCCGGCGCGCATTTCGTCAAGCGAGGTTGTCTCGGTGTCTACCGCCACCAGCTCGGCAGCCAGAAGCCTGGCCAGCCATTTGTCAAACGCTTCCCACGTAAAAATGGTTTCATAAACCACCGTGCGGGCAGGCCTGCTGGCTGGCGCATGTGCGTCCTCTGGTGCATCAAACAGGCCCGGTTCAGACGGTATGACTTCGCGCTCAGCCACAGGCACAGATGCAGCCCGGGCCACCGGTGTGTCCAGTGATTTTACCAGCCCCTTAAAACCGTATTTTTCATAAAAATTGGCTAACGCCCCCGTATTCATTACACCTGTTGCTATAGACTCCATAGCTGGAAGTCCCTCAATGTAGGCCGTAAGATCACAATCCTTTTTGATCGTCAAAAGCGCCCGGCCCTGTGGTAGCCAGTCCAGCGACTGGCGCAGGTTCTCGCCCACTACGCCTTTGATCTCTCCGGCGCGGGCCACCAGGGCGTCGAGCGAGCCGTACTCCAGCAACCACTTGACCGCTGTTTTGGGGCCAACCTTGGGCACTCCCGGCACGTTGTCCACCGCGTCGCCGACCAGAGCCTGATAGTCAATCATCAAACGCGGTGGCACGCCGAACTCAGCCTCAACACCGGCGAGGTCGCGACGCTTGTCGTTCATGGTGTCAATCACCGTGATGTGCTCATCAACCAGCTGGCTCAAGTCCTTGTCGCCGCTAGAAATAATTACTTCAATCGCCTGTTTTGAGGCCATACAGGCCAGCGTGCCAATCACGTCGTCGGCTTCCACGCCGGGCACAGCCATGACTTTCCAGCCCAGCAGTTGCACGACTTCGTGAACAGGCTCGATTTGGCTACGTAAATCGGGTGGCATAGGCGAACGGTTGGCTTTGTAGGCCGGGTACAGAGCATCGCGAAACGTCGGGCCTTTGGCGTCAAACACGCACACAGCGTAGTCGGCGCGCACGTCCTTGCGCAGCTTCTGCAACATGTTGACCATGCCGCGAATGGCTCCAGTGGCAGGGCTTTGCGGGTCAGTTGGGTCGGCGCGCAGGTCTGGCATGGCGTGAAACGCGCGGTAGAGGTAGCTGGAGCCATCAACCAGAAGGAGGGTTTTTTTATCGGTACTCATGCTGTGGAATTGTCAGCTATATCCGTGAGGTGCTGAACAGCTGCCGCAAACCCTTTTCTGCAGGGATGCCAAGCCTACAATGGTCGCATGGAATCTTTTTTGCCACCCTCACTTCGCGACGTGCTCATAACCACACTGTTTGCCCTGCCGGTGGCGACGGCAGCCCTGGCTCAAGCCGCAGTTGCACCAGCGCAGACGCAGGCTATGGAAACAACCCCGGCCAAGTCGGCCCGCCCCGATCAGACTATCCAGCGCATCCGCACTGAAGATGCGGGCAACCGCATTGACGAGGTGCGGGTAGGCGGCGAAACCCAGAGCATCACCGTACAGCCGAAAACCGGCAACAACACACCAGCCTACGAGGTCAAACCGCCTGACAGCGCCAAGGGCAACGCGCCTTCCCAATCAAACGGCGACACCAATGGCTCGCGCGTCTGGAATGTGTTGAAGTTCTGAAGCTTCCGGCTTTCTTTTTTTTGTCTATTTCAAGCAAGTTTCAGGCATGGCTGTTTTTACCAAAGTTTCGTTCAACGAAGCCGCTGCTCTCTTGCGCACTCTGAACGTGGGTGAATTGCAAACCATCCGGGGTTGCGCTGGTGGTATTGAGAACACCAACTATTTCGTGGACACCACACAGGGCGAGTACGTGCTGACCCTGTTTGAACGGCTGACGTTTGCGCAGTTGCCTTTTTATCTGCACTTGATGAAGCACCTGGCGCAATGCGGCATTCTGGTGCCTGACCCGGAGGCCAACAAAAAAGGCGAAATCCTTCTGAAGCTCAAGGGCAAGCCCGCCGCGGTCGTCAACAAGTTGCGCGGTAGCAGTGAGTTGGCCCCCACTGCGGCGCACTGCGCCAGCGTTGGCGACATGCTTGCGCGCATGCACGTGGCGGGGCAAGATTACCCACGCCGCCAACCCAATCTGCGCGGTCTGCAATGGTGGAATGAAACGGCACCGGTGGTGTTGCCGCACGTCACGCCACAGCAGCGCAGCCTGCTGCTTGGTGAGTTGGCGTATCAAAATCACATAGCCGCTTCCCCAGCCTACAGAACCTTGCCTGGCGGACCCGTGCATGCAGACCTGTTTCGTGACAATGTGATGTTTGAGAGCGGCCAGCTCACTGGTTTTTTTGACTTCTATTTCGCTGGATGCGACACCTTTTTGTTTGACATCGGCGTTTGCCTGAACGACTGGTGTGTAGACCTGACCACGGGTTGCCACAACGCAGAACGGTCTGACGCATTTTTGGCGGCTTACCAATCGCAACGGCTGCTGACAGCGCAAGAGCGCACACTACTCCCCGCCATGCTGCGCGCGGGTGCCTTGCGTTTCTGGATTTCCCGGCTCTGGGATTTTCACCTGCCGCGCGAAGCCGCCGTATTGAAAGCCCACGACCCCACGCATTTTGAACGGGTCCTGCGCGAACGGCTGACCAGCACCGCGACTGTCCCGGTGGATGCTACTTTCATCACGTCTGATTTTGCGCTGACTTAAGCTTTCCAAAAAAAGAAACCACTCACAACCATTCATCTGGGAGTTGCCCGATTGTCTTCGGACGGTTGGCCGGTATTGACAGCTATTGGCTAATTGTCTGTGGCGTCATACGGCCTGTGATAAATTTTGAACTTATGCCGCACCTGCAGACCCCAACACGCGTATCCACACCATGAAACTCAATATCGTTCCTGCTCGTACCGGCATCACTTGGGTCAAGCTCGGCATCAAGACTTTTTTGCAGCAACCGCTGGCCATGTCGGGATTGTTTTTCATGTTCATGGCCTTGCTGTCGCTCGCCACGCTGGTGCCGTTCATCGGCGCGGCGCTGGCGCTGGCTTTGCTGCCCGCCACCACACTGGGGCTGATGGCTGCGACGCAAGAAGCCAGCAAGGGGAAATTCCCGATGCCTTCGATTTTGATCAGCGCTTTTCGCGCTGGAAAACAGCGCATGCGTGCCATGATTTTGCTCGGTGCGTTGTATGCGATCGGCTTCCTTGCGCTGATGGGCATTTCGAGCCTGATAGACGGCGGGCAGTTTGCCAAACTCTATCTGGTGGGCGGCAAGATCACGGAAGATATGGTGCTGCAAAGCGGTTTCCAAATGGCCATGTGGGTCACGCTCGCTTTGTATCTGCCCCTTTCCCTGCTGTTCTGGCACGCACCAGCCCTGGTGCACTGGCACGGTGTATCGCCTGTGAAAAGTCTATTTTTCAGTTTGATGGCATGCTACAAGAATGGAGCAGCACTGACCGTCTACGGATTGGTCTGGACTGGTATTTTTTTACTGGCTATGGTGGTGGTAACTCTGATTGCGGCGCTGCTGGGCAACCCCATGTTTGCAGGGCTGGCAATGTTTCCGGTAGCGCTGGTGATGATGGCCATGTTTTTTACTTCGATTTACTTCACATTTCGCGATAGCTTTATGCCTACCCCTTCCGGGCCCACGCCAGAGGTAGCTGTATTGGAGCCCGCAACCCGTGAAAACTCTGGGGACGTAACGTGAGCCAGCATCAGCTGCAAAACAGGAAAGAAAAAGAGCTTGTCTGGTTTCAGCGTCGGGACGCCGGGCTTACCGCCAAGGCGCAGCATGGCAGTGACCTTACCGTGCTGACCGCAGCTGCACAGAACAACAACAACGGTTTGCTCAACTGACCCCCGCCGCCGAGCAGGTTTTCTGCACCCCCACATCAAGGAGCGTTTCATGCATTTATTTGACCGGGCTTTCGTATTTTTTTTAGCCGTATTCGCCGCTATTGCACTGCAAGTCGGCTTTGCTTTCGCAGCCGACACCCCCACTTCGCCGGAGCCAGTCAGCCAGCCGGCCAGGCCAGCCGGTAACAAAGAGCGCATCACGGTCGCGCGCGAAGCCATCAAAGCCAAAGACTTCAAGAGATCCATTGCAGAACTCACGTTGGCGGTGCAGGAGCACCCCGGCAATGCCGAGCTGCACAACCTGCTGGGTTACTCTTACCGCAAACAGGCCACGCCTGATTTGCCGCGCGCTTTTGAGCAATACCGCCTCGCGCTCAAATTCGATTCTGAGCACCGAGGGGCCAACGAGTACATCGGTGAAGCCTACCTGATGGATAAAAAGCCCGCCAAAGCCGAAGATCATCTTGCCAAGCTCAAGAGCATCTGCGGAAATACGACGTGCGAGGAATATCAGGACCTCGCCAAATCAATTGCGGATTACAGAGCTAAAAACAGATAGCAACCCTTATGGCTGCTAAACAATCGTCAGTTTGGCCACGCTGAGCGCCAGCCACTTCACACCATGCCGGGTGAAATTAATCTGTGCGCGCGCATCACCACCACTGCCTTCAAGCATCAGCACCTTGCCTTCACCAAACTTGGCGTGAAACACATTGATGCCGCTTTTAAGCCCATGCGAGGGTGCCTGACGCTGGCTGGGCACGGCCGGGTTGGCAAAACGCTCTGCGTGCCCTGATTTGGCAGAAAAAACGCTGCTAGCCCAATCGTTCCTTGCGCCACCCACTCCTGATTTGCTAGCAGAACTCCATGGCGTATCGCCGCTGGCTGATCCGCCCAAACCTGAAGCAAAGCCCTGGTGCTTGGGTGTGATCCACTTCAGTGCGGCGTCCGGCAGCTCTTCAAAAAACCGGCTTTTAAGGTTGTAACGGGTCTGCCCATGCAGCATGCGGGTCTGAGAGTGGCTTAGATACAACCGCTTTCTGGCCCGGGTAATGGCCACGTACATCAGGCGCCGTTCTTCTTCAAGGCCTTCATGGTCACTCATGGCGTTTTCGTGCGGGAACAGGCCTTCTTCTAGTCCGGTAATGAACACACAGTCAAACTCCAGACCTTTGGATGAATGCACCGTCATGAGCTGCACCGCATCTTGCCCAGCTTTGGCCTGGTTATCGCCAGACTCCAGCGCAGCGTGGGTCAGAAAAGCCACCAGAGGCGAGAGCGTTTCACCGGTTTCGGAGTCGGGCGCAAGAAATTCGGGCAAGGGCTCGTCCAGCAAACTGGCAGCGTTCAGCCCCTGGCTGGCTGGCGACTGGCTGAGCGATCGGCCGGGTACTGTAAACCCCATGGACGCACCCAGTTCATCCACAGGCAGCGCCACTGCGTCACGGCCAAAACCTTCTTGCCCGACAAAAGATTCGGCGGCGTTGACAAGTTCAGCCAGGTTCTCCAGCCGGTCCTGCCCTTCTTTTTCGGTCTTGTAGTGTTCCTCCAGACCGCTGTGCTGCAACACCAGTTCAATAATTTCGCGCAAAGTCGAACCTGTAGTCTGCTCACGCAGCACGTCAATCTTGGCAACAAACGCGCCTAAATTCGCACCCGCCTTGCCCGCCACGGCGCTGACGGCATCGCTTAAAGAGCAACCGGACGCGCGTGCGATGTCCTGCAGCTGCTCGATACTGCGCGCGCCAATGCCGCGCGGTGGGAAGTTAACGACACGCATAAAGCTGGTGTCGTCGTTCGGGTTCTCCAGCAAACGCAAATACGCCAGTGCGTGCTTGATCTCGGCACGCTCAAAAAACCGCAAGCCGCCATACACGCGGTAGGGTACACCGGCGTTGAACAGCGCGGTTTCCATCACTCGGCTCTGCGCATTGCTGCGGTAGAGCAGCGCAATTTCCTTGCGCTCGGAGCCGTCCCGCACCAGTTGTTTGACCTCGTCGACAAACCAGTTGGCTTCGGCAAAATCAGTGGGCGACTCGACCACCCGCACGGGCTCGCCGGGGCCTGCTTCAGTACGCAGGTTTTTACCGAGGCGCTTGCTGTTGTGGCTGATCAGTGCGTTGGCTGAGTCCAGAATATTGCCAAAACTACGGTAATTGCGCTCCAGCTTGATCTGCTGCGTGACACCAAACTCGCGCACAAAATCAGCCATGTTGCCCACGCGTGCACCGCGAAAGGCGTAAATGCTCTGGTCGTCGTCGCCCACCGCCACCACTGAGCCGCCGGGCATGGTGGGGGCAGCGGCACCGTCTGCGCCCTGCCCGGCCAACATCTTGATCCAGGCGTACTGCAGTTTGTTGGTGTCCTGAAACTCGTCAATCAAGATATGCCGGAAACGCCGCTGGTAGTGCTCCCGCACGGGTGTGTTGTCTCGCAGCAGCTCATAGCTGCGCAGCATGAGCTCGCCAAAATCAACTACGCCCTCGCGCTGGCACTGGTCTTCGTACAGGGCATAAATTTCTACTTTTTTGCGCATTTCCTCATCACGCACAGACACGTCTTTGGCGCGCTGACCGTCTTCCTTGCAACCGGCAAAGAAATACATCAATTGCTTGGGTGGAAAGCGCTCGTCGTCGATATTGAACTGCTTGCACAACCGCTTGATGCTGGACAGCTGGTCTTGCATGTCGAGAATCTGAAATGCCGAAGGCAAATTGGCCAGTTTGTAGTGGGCACGCAAAAACCGGTTGCACAAGCCGTGAAAGGTGCCTATCCACATGCCGCGCACATTGACAGGCAGCATGCTTGACAAGCGAATCAGCATCTCTTTGGCGGCTTTGTTGGTAAAAGTCACCGCCAAAATGCCGCCTGGTGAGACTTGCCCGGTTTGCAGCAGCCAGGCGATGCGGGTGGTCAGAACCCGGGTCTTTCCAGAACCCGCACCAGCCAGAATGAGCGCGTGGGTGGCCGGCAGTGTTACCGCAGCAAGCTGCTCGGGATTAAGATTTTGTAAGAGTGGGGAGCTTGGAGCGACTTCTAATGACATACCTCATTGTAGAAAGCCTGGAAAGCCTCTGCGTAACTCCGGCGAAGCTCCCTAAACGAAAGAATTTATGCCTGTTGTTTCAAACGCCTGCCGCGGGTGGCTACAGCCCGTAAAGTCATCACAACCCTTCGGCTCAGCTGCTAGCCTGCGTGCCGCGGGCACTGTGTTGATGCTGCTGGGCTGCCTGGCACCGGTACACCAGGCCAGCGCACAGTCGTTTTGCGCCAGCGACGGCCAGCGACGGCCTGTGCTGCTGATCGAACGCTTTATCAATGCCGACTGTGAAACCTGCTGGCAAGACCAGGCCACCCTCAAAGCTGGTGAGGAAGACACCGTGTTGGACTGGATCGTTCCCAATGACGCTGGCAATAAAGGCGACGATGCCCCGTTGTCGGCCGTGGCCAGCCGGGACGGGTTGACCCGGCTGGAAGCACTCGGCAAAAGCGTGCCCCGGGAAACCCTGACCAGCACCCATCCCGTAGCTGGTCTTGAAGGCTTGAAAGGTACAACGCTGCGGGTGGCACACGGCCTGCCGCTGTCCGGTTATCTGGGAACGTCGATTGAACTCAAACCGGTTCCACAGTCGGCAAGAAATCAGCGCTGGACCGCCTGGCTGGCATTGGTTGAAACACTTCCCGCAGGCACCGAAGGCACGCCAGTGGCACGGAATCTGGTTAGAAATGTCTTCCAGGCGGTTTGGAGTGGCGATAAAAGAACATCAAAAACAGATCAACACCGGTTTTTCGATGCCCGCTCGATGAGCATTGCGCCAGGCGTGAACCCGGACAAGCTGCGTGTCATTGGCTGGGTTGAAGACGCCAAAGGTCAGGTGCTGGCCGCTGCGCAGTCGCGCTGCGTGAGTCCGTGAATTAGCCAGTGCGTATAACGTGTATACGACCTGCCACATCGTGCCAGCACATACGGGCGACTAAAATCAGACACCGGGCCCAAGCAATTGCGCCCGGTTTTTTATTGCCTTTGAAAAAACCGGTCCAATCCAAGCGCCTTCTGTTCATCAACAGTTTTCAAGGAGCTTGGGAATCATGGAAATCTTCGACTACGACAATATCCTGCTGCTGCCGCGCAAGTGCCGCGTGGACAGCCGCTCTGAATGTGATGCCGGTGTAGAACTCGGTGGCCGCACTTTCCGCATACCGGTGGTGCCTGCCAACATGAAAACAGTGACCAGTCAGGCCATCTGCGTGTGGATGGCTAAAAACGGTTACTTTTATGTCATGCACCGGTTTGAGGTGGACAACCTCCAGTTTGTTAAAGACATGCGCGCGCAAGGCGTCTACGCATCCATTTCACTCGGCGTCAAAAAGCCTGATTACGACACAGTTGACCAGCTCGCCGCCACGGGCCTGGTGCCTGACTACATCACGATTGACATTGCGCATGGCCATGCCGACAGTGTGCAGCGCATGATTGCGTACCTGAAGCAAAAACTGCCTGCGTCATTTGTCATTGCGGGCAACGTCGGCACGCCCGAGGCGGTGATTGACCTGGAAAACTGGGGCGCAGACGCCACCAAAGTCGGCATTGGCCCAGGCAAGGTATGCATCACCAAAATGAAGACCGGCTTTGGCACGGGCGGCTGGCAGTTGTCGGCCCTCAAGTGGTGCGCGCGGGTGGCGACAAAACCGATCATTGCCGACGGTGGCATACGCGAGCATGGTGACATTGCCAAATCCATCCGTTTTGGCGCCACCATGGTGATGATCGGCTCCATGCTGGCTGGCCTCGAAGAAAGCCCAGGCAAGACTGTAGAAGTCGATGGCGAATTGTTCAAGGAATACTACGGCAGCGCGTCAGACTTCAACAAAGGTGAGTACAAACATGTCGAAGGCAAGCGGATTCTGGAGCCTGTCAAAGGCACGCTAGAGGGTACCTTGCGCGAGATGGAAGAAGACATTCAGAGCGCCATCAGCTATGCCGGCGGGAAAAAACTGATGGACATCCGAAAGGTCAACTATGTCACCCTGGGCGGCGACAACGCGGGCGAGCACTTGCTGATGTAGTTTGTCTGCCGACCTGAATGGTCGGGGTGATCAGCCAGCCGATATGCCCATCAATTGCAGCGTGATCTGGTGCAGGCGGTGAGCCGGCTCGACCAGCGCGTCCATCACGCTGAAGTGGTTCAAGCCTGCAAGCGGCTCGCAGACCGGCACCACCTTTTTCCCCCAGGCCTGCTGAATCGAAAGGTTCTGGCGCAAAAACTCTGCGCTTTCATCTCCGCCAGCCACGCTGTAAAGCGTGCGGCCGCTGGGCCGGGGCAGCCATGCGGGGCTTGCCTGGAGCGCATGCCGGGGCGTCAGCTTTAAAGAGTCTTTAAGGAAGGGCGTGTGACGAATGGGTTCGAGGTCATACAGGCCGGAAATAGACAGCGCTTTTTTGACCAGACCTGCGGGCAAATCCGCTGCGTAGGCCTTCCACACGCAGGCCAGCAACATGGCCGCCAGATGGCCACCCGCCGAGTGCCCGACCACCGTGATACGTTTCGTATCGCCCCCATGGCGAGCGATGTTGCGGTAGACCCAATCCAGAACTTTCACCATTTGGAGTGTGATGTCCGGAATAGTAACTGCAGGGCACAAGTCGTAATTGGGAATCACGACACAGGCACCGGTTTGGGTGAATACCGGTGCCACAAACGAATGGTCAGCCTTGTCGAGCGAGCGCCAGTAACCGCCGTGAATAAATACCAACACAGGCGCGGCGCCGGCCGTAGATGCTGGAAAAATATCAAGTTTTTCGTTTGAGCTCTGTCCGTAACTCAAATCCAGGATGCACGGCATCGATTGTCTGGCTTGCGCCGAAGCCTCGGCCCACCGACTGAAATACGCTGCGTGCGCAGGCACCAGTGCCCGGTTGTTGTACATGCTGTCCAGCCAGGCTGGATAGATTTTTGCCATAAAACTTCCTTGAAACGGTGAACGATATCTCGCAATCTTGGCACACTCGAACCAAACACCAGCAGTCCATCCACAACAAGGGTAAACCCCAGACAAAAAGATGTAAAACTAACGTATTCTGTATACAGAGTTTGAACCATGCCATCACAGCTTATCAAAATTGAATCTGCACCCGATCTGGTGGAACGCGTTTATGCCAGCCTGCTTGATGCCATCAGTGACGGCTCCATGGCACCGGGCGTCCGCGTGATGCAGGAAGACATCGCAGAACAGTTAGCGGTTTCCCGGCAACCGGTTTTGCAAGCGCTGCGTCTGCTGAAGAAGGACGGCTTCGTGCTTGATGCGCCAGGCCGCGGCGTGCTGGTGGCGCCACTCGATGTGAACTGGTTGGTACATATTTACCAGGTCCGCAGCACGCTCGATGGCCTGGCTGCCCGACTGGCCGCGCGCACCCGTTGCCAGATTGACGCGCAATTGATCAGCCGGGGGCGGACCGCCGCGCGCGGCACAAATATCAAGACCATGATGGCGGCAGATGCAGCGTTTCACGCAGCCATTTATGCGGCATCGGGCAATCCGCTGATTGCCCAGAGTGCCCAGCTGCACTGGCAGCACATTCGACGCGCCATGGGTGCAGTGCTGCAAGTGTCGACCATGCGTGAATCAGTCTGGGATGAACACGCAGCCATTGCCCAGGCCATCGGCGAAGGCAATGAGAACTTGGCTGAAACCCTGATCCGCGAACATGGGGAAGATGCAGGTCACAACATTGCCAAGCAGCTGACAAACGCCCTGAGTATTTTGAACCAAAAAATCTGAACCTAAACCCAACGGAGACAAACCATGAAGCTGACCCCTGAACAACTCGCTCAATTCGACCGCGATGGCTATCTGTTTTTCCCCGGCCTCTTCACGCCAGAAGAGACTCAAAACCTCAACGATGCGGTGCCTGAGCTGTACAACCGCCGCGAAGATTACAACATTCGTGAAAAAGGCAAAGACGCTGTCCGCACCAACTTTGCTGCGCACATGTACAGCGAGCCATTTGCCAAACTCGCCCGGCACCCCCGCATGATTGAACCAGTACAAGATCTTCTTGGTGAAGCGCTCTACATGCACCAGTTCAAGATCAACGGCAAAATGGCCTTTGAAGGTGACGTCTGGCAATGGCATCAGGATTACGGTACCTGGTTGAACGACGACATGATGCCGACCGAGCGCGCGATGAACGTGGCCATTTTTCTGGACGATGTCACTGAGCACAACGGACCGCTGATGTTTATTCCCGGCAGCCACAAAAAAGGCGTGGTCGAAGCCAAGCACGACCTGACCACCACCAGTTATCCGCTTTGGACTGTGGACAACGATTTAATCCGCCAGCTGGTGCAGCGCGCTGGCGGCAAGCAAGGCGGCATCGTTAGCCCGAAAGGCCCGGCTGGATCGATGATTTTGTTTCATTCCTGCCTGGTGCATGCTTCGGGCAGTAACCTGTCACCGTTTGACCGCGTGAGTGTTTACCTGAGCCTGTGCGCCGTCAGCAACCACATTCGCCGCTATAAGCGTCCCGAGTTCATTGCGCATCGCGACTTCGCGCCAATTGAATGCCTGCCCGATGATTGCCTGCTGAACGACTACCCGGTAGATTTGCCGTGGAAAGACGGAATTCCGGCCACGGCGATGCAAACATCGATGGAAGCCATTGAACCGATGCCTGAACGCAAAGCTGCCTGATTCGCACACATCGACCCACACCCCATGAACCTCTATACAAAACTCCAGCAGCGCGCGCATGAAAACCGGCCGATTCGTATTGGCCTGATAGGTGCCGGTAAATTTGGCAGTATGTACCTTGCACAAATACCCAGGACGCCAGGGGTGCACTTGGTAGCGATAGCCGATCTCTCCCCTGACACAGCCCGCGCCAACCTTGCCCGTGTAGGATGGAAACCGGCTCTGTGCCAGGCTTCATCGGCACAAGATGCTATAAAAACAGGAGCGACCTGGATCACCGAAGACTGGAAAGCCGTGGTTACGCATCCACAGATAGACATCATTGTGGAATGCACGGGCAACCCGGTGGCAGCTGTCGAGCACTGCCTGCAGGCCTTCGCGCACGGCAAACATGTGGTCAATGTCACCGTAGAAGCCGACGCCTTTTGCGGCCCACTGCTTGCACGTAAAGCGGCCGAAGCCGGCGTTGTTTATTCGATGGCCTATGGCGACCAGCCAGCCTTGATCTGTGATCTGGTGGACTGGGCGCGTACCTGTGGTTTCCCGGTAGTGGCGGCTGGCCGGGGTCATAAATGGTTGCCACATTTCTCCGAGTCAACCCCTGATACCGTTTGGGGAAACTACGGCCTCACGCCGGAGCAGGCAGCACGTGGCGGCCTGAATCCGAAAATGTTCAACAGCTTTCTGGATGGCTCTAAACCATCTATCGAATGCACTGCGGTTGCCAACGCCACCGGCCTGACTGTGCCAAGCAACGGTTTGCTCTATCCACCTGCCAGCGTGGAAGATATACCGTATGTAACGCGACCTGTTCAGGACGGCGGCGTTCTGGAGCGAAAAGGCATGGTTGAAGTAATCTCCTCTTTGGAGGCAGATGGCCGCAAGATTCCGTACGACATCCGTATGGGCGTGTGGGTTACGGTAGAAGCCGAGACCGACTACATCAAGAACTGCTTTGAAGAGTACAACGCCCATACCGACCCGAGCGGGCGTTATTTCACGCTGTACAAGCGCTGGCACCTGATCGGTCTGGAAGTGGGTATGTCGGTAGCCAGTGTGGCACTGCGCGGCGAGCCGACCGGTGTTGCCACCTGCTGGAATGCCGACGTGGTCGCCACGGCAAAGCGCGATCTTAACCCCGGTGACATGCTCGACGGTGAAGGCGGCTACACGGTCTGGGGCAAGTTACTGCCAGCGGACACCTCGCTGCACATGGGCGGCGTACCGCTGGGCTTGGCGCATCAGGTCAAGGTTGTGCGTCCTGTGAAGAAAGGCCAAAGCCTGAGCTGGGCCGATGTGGCCATGGACACCTCGACACCAGCCTACAAGGTGCGCCACGAGATGGAAAGCATGTTTGCGCCAGCCATGAAGAAGGCCGCCTGACAGAAGTATTTTTTGTGGGTTACCAAGCCAGTGCCATGGCTTGGCAGCATTGCGGCCCAGCACATTGCCGTCCAACGGGATCAGTTGGGCCATGCTCAAGGCCATGAACACGCCTGATATCAAAAATCAAAAAAGCCGCTGCGGGCCCAAAGGTCTGCAGCGGCTTTTTTAGTTTGCCGTGTGGCTAGCAGCTATCAGTCACGAGCAGGCTTGGAAAACTTACCCGCCTTTTTGGCTGCATCACGCGGCACAAAGACCTTGCCAGCGGGACGCGCAAAGGCGGGCTTGCGGTCAGCAAAATCAGGACGCGGGGCGAAACCTTCATTGCGGGCACCAAAGTTTCGCTCATCACGAGGTGCGGACCCAGCGTTGTTGTTACCAAAACCGCGGTCATCCGGACGGCGCGCGCCACGGTCGTTAAAACCGGAGCGGTCTGCGTAATTGTTGCCTTGAGGCGAAGGGCGACCTTGGAAGGCACCGCCGCTGCGGTCATCGCGACCAGCACCAAAGCTGCCAGCGTTGTTGCCACTGAAGCCGCCACCGGCTGGTTTTCTGCCCGCGTAGCCGCCACCACCACCGTTGCCGCCGCCAAAGCTGCGGCCACCACCACGGTCATCACGGCCGCCACCAAAGTTGCCGCGTGGGCGATCAGACGTTGGTGCAAAGCGCTGCTGTGGCTCCAGACCGGCGATCACGCTGGGCTTGAGGTTTTGCTGGGTGTAGTGCTCGATATCCTGAATCTTCCGGCGGTCCCGGAATTCGGCAATCGTGATCGCTTGGCCTTCGCGGCCCGCGCGACCGGTGCGGCCAATACGGTGCACATAGTCTTCGGCTTTCATGGGCAGGCCGTAGTTGATGACGTGGGTGATGGTGGGCACGTCCAGACCGCGAGCGGCAACGTCAGTGGCCACCAAAATCTGAACGCGGCCATCACGGAAAGCCATCAAACGGCGATTACGCAAACCCTGACTCAAGGCACCGTGCAATGCAACGGCGCTGAAACCTTCCTGGACCAAGTCATTGGCCAAGCCATCACACTCGACCTGCGTGCATGCAAACACGATGGCTTGGTTGATGGTGGTGTCGCGCAGCCAGTGGTCGAGCAACTTGCGCTTGTGCGTCATGTTGTCAGCCCACATCAGGGACTGGGTGATGGATGCATGCTTTTCGTGCGGAGAATCAATCTCAACACGCTGTGGCTGGCGCATCACGCGCGTGGCCAGTTGCATGATGCGCGGTGCAAACGTGGCGCTGAACATCATGGTCTGCTTGCGCTCAATGGTGAGCTGGTTGACTTCAGTCAAGTCGTCGGCAAAGCCGAGGTCGAGCATGCGGTCGGCTTCGTCCACAACGAGGAACTGAACCTGGTCGAGTTTGATTTGCATGCTGCGCTGCAGGTCGAGCAGACGGCCTGGCGTTGCCACCACCAGATTTGCATTTTGCAACTTGGCAATTTGCAACTGGTAAGGAATACCGCCAACAACGTTGGCAATACGCAGACCACGGCAATGACGCACCAGATCAATCGCGTCAGCGCAAACTTGCTGGGCCAGTTCGCGGGTCGGGCACAAAATCAGTGCGCCAGGCGTTGCGGCCTTGAAGTTACGGGCGTTGGTTGGGTCTTTGCGTTTCGGTTTCTTGGCAGGCGCTTCGCCGCGGGCAACCGCTTCGGCGCTCAGGCGCTCAAACTCTGCGCGCTCATCACGCTCGGCTTGCTCCTGCTGCATAAGCAGAGTATGCAGCACCGGCAGCAGAAAGGCTGCGGTTTTGCCACTACCAGTCTGGCTGGAAACCAGCAGATCGGTGAATTTCGCTTTTTTGTCTGTGCTTTCCGCATCCAGGGCCTGCATGGCTTTAGGAATGGTCGCCATTTGAACGGCGGTTGGCTGGGTAAAACCCATGTCAGCCACTGCTTGCAGCAGCTCTTTGGCCAAACCCAGTTTCACAAAGCCGTTGGGCTCTGCAGCAATCGCGTCCAGCGACGATTCGGCACCAGCCGGTGCGTCAGAAAAGTCAGGCGCGCCCAAAATTTCGGTGTCAAGAATTGTTTCCGGGAAAACTTCGGGCGAAAAGTCGCCGCGGGCCTCAAAAGAGTCAGTCATGTTTTTTCTCACTAATCCCCTGCAGGCAATGCTTTTAAAAAGTTAAGCAAAGTTGCAGGAAAACTCTACCCCCTGCGATGCAGGAAGCTTCGTTTATGGTTAATAAAACATCAACCATCAAACGAATATACGGATCAAGCGAAAAGTTTGCCTGAAGCGGTGACCCTGTCTACAGGGCCTCAAAAGTGTGAGGTAGATGTACAAATGCGGCGCACATCGTGCTCCAGCAAGCTTTTGAATATAACATGCTTTACGGGTTTGTACTAGTTTTCTGCTTTTAAAAAATGTTTGCGGTAATGTTCAAGCTCATCAATGGATTCGTGCACATCTGCCAGTGCGGTGTGTTTCTGGTTTTTCTTGAAAGCACTGTAAACATCGGGACGCCAGCGTTTGGCCAGCTCTTTGAAGGTGCTGACATCGATATTGCGGTAGTGCAAAAAAGCTTCGAGCTTCGGCATGTACTTCACTAGAAAACGCCGGTCCTGGCTGATGGTGTTGCCACACAAGGGTGACGTACCTTTCGGTACATACTGGGCGATGAACGCCAGAATTTGCGCCTCGGCATCCTGCTCGGTCACGGTACTGGCCTTCACCTTGTCAATCAGCCCGCTGCGACCATGCGTGCCCTTGTTCCAGTTGTCCATCTTGTCCAGCAGTTCGTCGGACTGATGAATGGCCAGCACCGGTCCCTCAATGCGCGGCGTGAGTTGCGGGCCGGTCACGATAATGGCAATTTCAATCAACCGTTCTTTTTCAGGGTCCAGGCCGGTCATTTCACAGTCCAGCCAGACCAAATTTTGATCAGTTTTTTTAAGTGGTAATTCGGTGTCTAGCATGTTGCGATTCTCGCTCATAGCCTAAAATTAAGGTTATGACCGCCCCATCGCTTGACTATTCATTTGTGTTTACCCTGGTTTTTGCTGCGGCCTTGGTGCTCGGGCTCCTGACCCGCTTTTATCTGGCGTCGCGGCAAATACGCCACGTGGCCCAGCACAGCAGCCATGTTCCAGACGCATTTATCTCCACCATTTCGCTGAGCTCCCACCAGAAAGCCGCCGACTACACCATCACCAAAGCACGTTTTGGTCTGCTGGAAATGGCTTTTGGAGCGGCTGTTTTGCTTTGCTGGACCCTGCTGGGCGGCATTGATGCGCTGAACCAGGCTATCAGCCATTCGGCGCTGGCAAGCTACGGCAGCCTTGTGCCCCAGCTGGCCCTGCTGGCAGCGTTTGCCGTGATTGGCGGCGTGCTTGACCTGCCCTTCACGCTGTACAGCACCTTCAGGATCGAAGAACGTTTTGGCTTCAACAAAATGACGTTCAAGCTCTGGTTTGCAGACCTGCTCAAAGGTGCCTTGGTGGGTGTGGTTATTGGCCTGCCTATTGTGGCGCTTATCCTCTGGCTCATGGGCAGCGCGGGGCGTTTGTGGTGGCTTTGGGCCTGGGCTACATGGATGGCGTTCAACCTGTTGATTTTGGTGCTTTACCCGACTGTGATTGCGCCGCTGTTCAACAAATTCAAACCACTTGACGATGAAAACCTCAAATCGCGGGTAACTGCTCTCATGCAGCGCTGCGGCTTTGCTGCCAAAGGCTTATACGTGATGGATGGCAGCAAGCGATCGGCGCACGCCAATGCGTACTTCACCGGGTTTGGCGCGGCCAAGCGTGTGGTGTTTTACGACACGCTGCTCAAGCAGCTGAGCCCACGAGAGGTGGATGCCGTGTTGGCGCATGAGTTGGGTCACTTCAAGCACAAACACATCATTAAACGCATCGCCGGCATGTTTGCCATGAGCCTGGTTGGCTTCGCGTTGCTGGGTTGGCTGTCGTCGCAGGTCTGGTTTTACCTCGGGTTGGGTGTACGGCCCAACATCACCGGTGCCAACGACGCACTGGCATTGCTGCTGTTCATGCTGGTGGTACCCCTGTTCAGCTTTTTTGTATCGCCATTATTTGCACAGTTTTCGCGCAAGCATGAGTTTGAAGCTGACGCCTATGCCGCGTCGCAAACCGACGGGGCAGACCTGTCCAGTGCATTGCTCAAGCTGTACCAGGACAACGCCAGCACACTCACACCCGACCCTGTATTTGTAAAGTTCTACTACTCGCATCCGCCTGCGTCAGAACGACTGGCCCGCATGCTGCCGCTGCGCACAGAACCATCACCGGAGAATGCTGCATGAGCCACCCAACTCACCAAAACCGCAGGGCGTTGAGTGCCACCGAAATCGTCACCCACCTCAGTAAACTCAATGGCGAGCAAGCTATAGGATGGCGTTTGATAGACGGTGCGCTGGAAAAAACCTTCAGCTTCAAAAATTACCACGAAACCATCGGTTTTGTGAACGCGCTGGCTTTTATTGCCAACGTCCAGAACCATCACCCCGATCTGACCGTGCGATTTGGCCAGTGCACGGTGCGCTTCAACACCCACGATGTGGACGGTATTTCTGTCAGTGATTTTTTCTGCGCGTCGAAGGTTGACGCCTTGCTGGCTTGAGCAAAGCACCACGCCCCGGCGCAGCCCTTGCGTCAAACACGCAAGCGGGCCTTGTCGTCGCTGGTTTTGGCCGCCATGTGCTGGTCGAAACAGACGCTGGCGCGCGCTTGATCTGCCACCCGCGCGGCAAGAAAAGCCAGGCAGTCGTCGGTGACCGCGTTCGCTGGCTACCCACCGAAGACGAAGGCACAATCGAAAAAATAGAGGAGCGCAGCAACCTGTTTTACAGACAGGACGAAATGCGAACCAAATCGTTCGCGGCCAATCTGGACCAGGTTCTCATATTGATGGCAGCAGAGCCCGAGTTTTCGGAAAGCCAGTTGACGCGTGCGCTGATTGCAGCTGAAGCGGCGCGCATCACACCGATCATCGCGTTGAACAAAAGTGATCTGGTCGAACCCTTTGGACGTGCATGGACCAAACTGGCACCCTACCGCGCGATGGGCTACCACATGCTGGCCCTCGCCATCAAACCGAAATCTGTTGCGCCGACGGTTAATGATATTCAGAGCGCAGCGTTGATGACCCTGCTGCAGGGCAAAAAAACACTGGTTCTGGGGCCTTCCGGCGCAGGCAAAAGCAGCCTGACCAACCTGCTGGTGCCGCAGGCAAAAGTGTTGACCGCCGAAATTTCTCAAGCCCTGAACTCAGGCAAACACACGACGACAAGCACCACGCTTTACTGGGTAAACGAGACCAGGCAAACCGCGCTCATAGACTCGCCGGGCTTTCAGGAGTTCGGACTGCACCACATCGAGCCCATGCAACTTGCCAACCTGATGCCCGACTTCAAGGCACACGCGCAAAACTGCAAGTTTTACAACTGCACGCACCTGCATGAGCCTGGTTGCGGTGTTATTTTGGAAGTAAATTCGGGTGCCGCGACAAGTTCCATAAAGGCTAGTCGCTATCGTTTGTATAGCGAATTGTTTGCCGAACTGTCACAAACCCGGTATTGAACTTGCCTTTTCAGCCCAGCAGGCGAGCCAGCGTCAGCAATGCCAGCAGCACCATCCACAGCACCACAGAGCGCCACACCAGTCCGACAACGCTGCGCAGGTGGGCTACTTCAGGCTCACGGCCTGGCGTGGACTCTGTGGCGACCAACTCTTCTGCTTCAGACCCGGACCTCGCAGCCTGAAAATCCTGTGAAGCATTGGCGGAAAACGAAGATACGGTTGCGGCTCTGAGCGCTTCACCGCCCAGCCGGACATTTACCGCGCCAGACGTAGCTGCAAGAATGACACCGTCATTGCGGACCTCCAACGCGATGGGTGCTTGAGCGGAGAAGCGTTGGGTGTAGTTGCGCCATGCATCAATAGCATCCTCAAAACTGCCCACCACCGCAAACCCGAGCGAGGTGACGCGGGCAGGCACGAAGTCGATCATGCCCCAGGCTTTGGCGGCTGCGGTCTGCAGGGCCGGGCTGGCACCCTCCCCTGCAGCGTTTGGCACTTGACTCTTGTGCATCCAGTAGCGCGCAACAAATTCACTGGTGCGGTAGAACACCGCACCAACAGGCCCGAGACCCAGCGCTGCAAACACTGAAAACCAGACCAGCACACCAAAGACATGCCGATGAGCAGCCAGTACGGAGTACTCAATTACATGTCGAACAATTTCGCTGCGCGGCAATTCACTGGCGTCCACCTGCCGCCATTCAGCCAGCAACTCACGTGCAGTCACTTCATCGCCATCGTCCAGCGCGTCGCGGATGTCAGTGAAGTAGTGACTGAACTGGCGAAAACCGAGCGTGGCATACAAAATTGCCACGCTCCACGCGAAAGCCAGCAGGACACTCACATTCCAGAGCAACCAGTGAATCAGTAGCGTCACCAGCGCAGGCACTAGGGTGGTGACTGTCCAGGCAATCCAGCCATGATGCGGCTGGCCAGCGTCCATGCTACGGCTGGTCCAGCGCGCCCAAGCCCGAAAGCCTGCATGGATCCAGTTACCTCTGGCGAGAGGCCGGGCCTGCTCAATGATGAGTGCAAACAAAACGGCAAAAAAGCTCATGCCAAATGATACCCCCATGATTGCGTACTTCGTGTCGCTTCCTGCCTCCAAAGTAAGCCGCTACGCCTGCGGTCTGGCAAAGCCGGCCGCGGTCCCTGCTGGCCTTCGTACGGATTGCTTCGCCTTGTCATTCAGTTCGAAGAGCCGGAAAAAAACCAGGTACTGGAAGCGTCATCAGGCGTTTAAAAACCGGTAAAGATTGCGTAACATGCCCGCCGTGGCGCCCCATATATAGCGCTCGGTGGCATCCTTGCCGTCGGCGGCAACGAAGGGATCAAGGTAAGGCATCGACAGCCACTGGCGCAATACGCCGTCAAATTCAAATTCATGACGACGATGGTTAGCAGGGTTCATTAAATACACCAGAGGTACTTCAAACACATCCGCCACTTCGCCAGGATTGGGCAGCAGTGTGAAGCCCGGCCGAACCAGCGCCACCACTGGGGTGATGATGAAGGCAGTCCCTGTCACGTAAATCGGTAGAGTCCCCAACACCTCCACATGGTCTCGCGGCAAGCCTATTTCCTCATGCGCTTCACGAAGTGCCGTGTCGATCGCATCCACATCGGATTCATCTGTACGCCCACCCGGAAAAGCAACCTGACCGGAATGCGTCGACAAATTGGTAGTGCGCTCTGTCAGCAGCAAAGTGAGCTCATCGCGCATCACCAGCGGCACGAGTACAGCGGCCAAAGCAGGCTGACGGTCTTCAAATTTCTTTTCGACGCTATGTTCGGGCGTCCAGCTGGGCGGATTCAAAAAACGCCTGCGCAGAGAATCGGGACTTAAACTGGCTAGCGGCACGCCCAAGAGATGGTCGTCAACTCCCTGCACCGGAATACTACGGGGGTCAAATTTGGGCAGAGGCTTGGTGAAGTTCATGTGATCCGTACTCGGGCTAAACGCAGCGGGCAAAAAAAAGCCGCCCAAAAGAGCGGCTTTTTTATCAAAAGTGCAACGATCAGGCAGCTTTGACGCCCAGCTTTTCCTTGATACGTGCAGACTTGCCGCTGCGGCTACGCAGATAGTACAACTTGGCACGACGCACATCACCACGGCGTTTGACTTCAATTTTTGCGATCAACGGGCTGTAGACCTGAAAAGTACGCTCGACGCCCTCACCATTGGAGATCTTGCGCACGATGAAACTGGAGTTGAGGCCGCGATTGCGCTTGGCAATCACAACACCTTCAAAAGCCTGCATACGTTTGCGGGTACCCTCAACCACATTCACGCTGACAATGACGGTGTCACCAGGCGCGTAAACAGGGATGGTTTTGTTCAGGCGAGCAATTTCTTCTTGCTCAAGAATGGCTATCAGATTCATATAAATTCCACTTCCAAATGGCCTTGTCGGCATCTTTCTCGTTCATACACGCGCTACACAAAGGACCGTAAATCCATGGACACATTAAAGATGGTCAAGATGGTTACAGTGGCCGCCAGAGGATCGAAAAGCCCTTGATTATAGCAATTTTGTGGACAACAAGACATTTTCAGCCTGTGCGGCCAAAAAAACCTCATCAGCACGGCTTAACTGACCGGCGTTACGCGCAGCCTCCACCAGTTCGGGCCGCCGCTTGCGCGTCAATGCCAGCCGCTGCTCACGCCGCCAGCGTTCAATGTGAGCATGGTTGCCGGACAGCAGGGGCGCGGGCACCGACTGGTCACGCCAGACATCGGGTCGGGTGTAGTGCGGACAATCCAGCAAGCCGTCAAGGGCTGGGTTAAAACTGTCAAGCTGGTGGCTTCCTTCATCATTCAGCACGCCGGGTTGCAAGCGGGCCACGGCATCGAGCAGGGCCATGGCTGCGATCTCGCCACCCGACAACACGAAATCACCCAGACTGATCTGCTGGTCAACATAGGTGTCAATAAAGCGCTGGTCCAGGCCTTCGTAACGGCCACAAATCAGCACCGCGCCCTCGCTGGCTGACCAGGCTTCCACGCCCGCGTGGTTTAACACTTTGCCTACAGGCGAGAACAGCACAACCGGCGCATCAGGGCCACGGCGTTGAAGTTTGTCCCGACGATCAGCAAGAATTTTTTCGAGGCACAACGTCAGCGGCTCCGCCAGCATGACCATTCCAGGGCCGCCGCCGAAAGGCCGGTCGTCAACACGGCGGTAGTTGCCATCTGCAAAATCACGCGGGTTCCAGAGCTTGACATCTACCAAGCCTGCCTCGAATGCGCGCCGCGTGACGCCACTGATCAAAAACGGAGCGAATAGCTCGGGGAAAAGACTGATGACGTCAAAACGCATTATGAAGACCCTGGCGCTTGTGATCGACCTGTCTATGAAGAAAACTGCAAGGCCTGCGGCACTTCAGTAGTCTGGCTGCCAGTCGACAGTGATGCACCTGGCCGCAATATCGACCGCATCGACGTAAACCGCCACAAACGGAATCATCCGTTCGTCAGTAGCACTGGAACCGTCTTCGCGAATGGTGTCGTACTCCACACACAGTACTGAATGCGGACCGGTAGCCATCAGGTCGCGAACACAACCCAGCGCCACGCCTTCGCGGTTGAACACGTTCAAGCCGATCAGGTCTACCCAGTAATATTCATCTTTGGTCGCGGCCGGAAAACTGCTACGAGGCAGAAAAATACGGCAACCGCGTAGAGCCTCAGCAGCATCGCGGTCATCGAGACCGGAGATTTTTGCAACTACCGAATCAGAATGGGTTTTTGCCTCGTCAACATTGATCGTGACGGTGCCAGAGAAAGCGCTGAAACCCGGACGGAATTTAACGTCAGGAGCTTGCAAAAACCAGGATTTAGCCGAGAACAAAGCCTCGGGAAGCGTGCTGTGGGGCAGGATTTTCAGCCAGCCCTTGATACCCCAGGCATCCAGAACGCGCCCGACTTCAATGGCATCGTCAGGCAGGCCTGACGGCATCATGAGCGACATTCTGTTGCCCTGTTCAAGTTGATCAGGCGGCTTTGGCAGCAGCAGCAGCGCCTTGCTTGATCAGGCGCTCGACGGTAGGGGAAGCCTGGGCACCAACCCCAACCCAGTGGGTCAAACGGTCCTGCATGATGCGCAGACCTTCTTCGCCACCTTTGGCAATCGGGTTGTAA
>JANXTM010000336.1 GCA_025352405.1 Polaromonas sp. | reverse complement strand
GCTGTGCCTGGTCAGGCACAGCGGTCCAGAGCCTGCGCCAGATCGTCGATCAGGTCGTCCGCATGCTCCAGACCCACCGACACCCGCAGCAAGCCTTGCGGCGTCTTGCTCTCTGGGCCTTCGATCGAGGCGCGGTGCTCAATGAGACTCTCGACACCGCCCAGACTGGTGGCGCGCGTGAACACTTCTACATGCGCAGCAACGGTCATGGCGGCATCCTTGCCAGCCTTGGTTTCAAAAGACAACATACCGCCAAAATCGCTCATCTGCTTTTTGGCGAGCTGATGAAATGGGTTGCTCTCCAGACCCGGGTAATGCACGGCCGATACCTTGGGGTGCGCGTGAAGAAAATTAGCGACCTTGCGGGCATTGGCGCAATGCGCCTGCATGCGGTAAGGCAGCGTGGGCAAGCTGCGCATCACCAGCCAGCAATCAAACGGTGAAGGTACCGCGCCGCCAAAGAGCTGTGCAGTGCGGATTTGTGCGAACGCTTCGTCATCGGCTCGCGTGACAACTGCACCGCCCAGCACGTCACTGCGACCGCCCAGGTACTTGGTGGTGGAATGCATCACCAGATCGCAGCCCAATTCCAGAGGGCGCTGCAAGGCCGGGGACGCAAACGTGTTGTCGGCCACTGCACGGGCGTTACCGCGCCGGGCGATGTCGGCGACCGCTGCGATGTCGACGCATTGCAGCAGCGGATTTGACGGCGTTTCAATCCAGACCATCCGGGTGTTGGCCTGCATGGAACGCTGAACTTCATCCAGATCGGTCATCTGCACGAAACTCGCGGTGACTTGCCATTTGGCGAACAGATGCTTGAGGACATTGGCCGTACCATGGTAGATGTCTTTGGGTGCGACGACGTGGTCGCCTGGCTGCAGGCCCTGAAAAACCGCTGTGACCGCAGCCAATCCGGAACTGAAAGCTGCACCGGCAGCACCACCCTCCAACGCCGCCAGAGCCGCTTCCAGGCTGTTTCGATTGGGGTTATGGTTGCGCGAATACAGGTAACCGTGCGGGTAACTGCCGTCGGCATCGCGTTCAAAAGTCGTGGACAGGTGGATGGGCGCCACCACGGCGCCCGTACTGGGGTCCACACTGTGGCCAGCATGAACTGCAAGCGTTTCGAATCTGTATTTGGCGGTAGGCTTCATGGTAGGGGTATCAGGTAGGGGGTTGAAGTAAACAGTAGTGGGCGGATGGCCCGGGTGGTTAAAAAACGGGCAGCAAACTGCCCTTGAAACGCGTCAGTATGAACTGTTTGGCTTCAGGAGAACGAAGTGCCTGAACCAGCTTGACCATCGCAGCGCTGTTGCGGTTATCTGGCCGGGCAGCCAGCAAATTTATGAACAGCGACTTATCGCCTTCCAGAAACAGGGCATCCTTGTTGGGGTCGAGTTTGGCTTCCAGTGCAAACGTCGTGTTGATCACCGCCAGGTCAACCTCGCCCAAAGCGCGCGGCAGCATCGGTGCTTCAAGCTGCTTGATTTTGATTTTTTTCGGATTTCCGACGATATCTTTTTCAGTCGCCATATTGTTTTTCGGGTCGGCCAGCTGAATCACGCCGGCCTGGTGCAACAGCTGCAAGGCACGTCCCCCATTGACCGCGTCGTTCGGTATGGCCACTGTCGCGCCCTCTTTCAGGTCATTGACTTTCAGTACTTTGCGGGAGTAGGCACCGAAAGGTGCAATAAGAACGTCTGCGACCGCCTGAATGTTCGTGCCGCGGGTGCGGTTGAACTCGTCCATAAAAGGTTTGTGCTGAAAAAAGTTGGCATCCAGGCGTTTTTCTGCGAGCTGCACATTTGGCTGGATGTAGTCGGTGAACACCTTGATCTCCAGTTCAACTCCTTCCTTGAGCAGCAACGGCCGGATCTGTTCGAGTATTTCGGCATGCGGTGTGGGGCTGGCCCCAACCACAAGTTTATCGGCCGCATGTGCGGTGACAGCACAGGCCAACACCATCAGGGCGAGCAGTTTCTTCATGTTCTTCTTTCTGAAAGGTTAAGGGGAAATCAACGCGTGAAGTGAAGTACCAGCCGCTGGCCTGCGCTTTGCAGTGCCTGCACAATGAGCAGAAGCAGGATAACGGTGATGAACATCACGTCCAGCTGAAAGCGCTGGTAGCCATAACGTATGGCCAGGTCGCCCAGCCCACCACCGCCCACCACCCCCGCAAGGGCTGTGTAAGACACCAGCGCAATCGCTGTCACGGTTGCGGCGGCAAGAATGCCGGGCAGTGCTTCAAACAGCAGCGCGCCAAAAACAATCTGCCGGGTGTTGGCACCCATGGCCAGCGACGCTTCAATAATTCCATGGTCAATCTCCCGCAAGGCAGACTCCACCAGCCGGCCGAAAAACGGGGTTCCCGCAACCACCAGGGAAGGAATGGAGCCGGCAACCCCCAGTGAGGTGCCAGTCAAAGCAACCGTCACCGGGATCATCGCGATCAGCAAGATCACAAACGGAAGCGAGCGCAGCACATTGACCGCAAATGACAATGCCGCGTAGATTTTTGGCGAAGACAAAAGCTGCCGCGGACTGACCAAAAACAGGCCGATACCGAGCGGCAGGCCCAACAGCAAAGTCAGCGTCAGAGAACCACCCAACATGGCCAGCGTGTCAAGTGAAGCCCAAACAATGTCCCACCAGGCCACATTGCTGAAAAAACTGCTCAAAATTTCATTCATGCCAGATGCTCCTCGACGGTGACGCCTTCCGCAGCCAACCCGGCAAGTGCGGCGAGCACGCGCGCTGGCTCACCCTCAAACGCAATCGTCACCTGTCCGCAGACGGTAGATTTGATCTGCCCAAAACGCCCACTCAGAATGGAAAAATTGACGCTGTGCTCTTGTGCGGCTTGGCTTAGCAACGGCCGGTGAACGGTATCCTGAAGAAAGGTCAGACGATGCAAAGACCTTTTGACGGGGTCTATCGCGGCGAGGCGGGTTTCCTCGACCGACAGGCTTTCGGTTTCTTGCACAAAGCGCTGCGTTGTGCGGTGCTGGGGATGCAGGAAAACCTCCGTTACAGGTCCTTCCTCGACGATCCTGCCAGAGTCAATCACAGCCACGCGGTCGCACACGGTACGAATGACATCCATTTCGTGCGTGATCAACACAATTGTCAAATGCAGCGTCTCGTTTATTTCGCGCAGCAGTTGAAGGATGGAGCGGGTGGTCTGGGGGTCCAGCGCACTGGTGGCTTCGTCGCAAAGCAACACGGCAGGGCGATTGGCCAGCGCACGGGCAATGCCAACGCGCTGCTTTTCA
>JANXTM010000298.1 GCA_025352405.1 Polaromonas sp. | reverse complement strand
CATGAACTTCGGCCAAGCTATTTCTGTTTGCCTGTCCAAATACGCCACATTTTCAGGCCGCGCAACGCGCCCTGAGTTCTGGTGGTTTTTTCTGTTTCAAATTTTGATCTCACTCGCCGCAGGCATGCTGGGCGACGTTATCAGCGGCCTGGTCGCCCTAGGTCTGCTGTTGCCCGCCCTGGCCGTCGGCACCCGCCGCCTGCATGACATTGGCAAAAGCGGCTGGTGGCAACTCATCATGCTGACGGTGATTGGCCTCTTGGTGCTGATCTACTGGTGGGCGCAGCCTGCGGTTGAGGGTGGCAATAGCTATGAGATTGTGACTAGCTGAGAGTTTTGAATATAAAAAAAGGCCGCAGTGTTTGCACGCTGCGGCCTTTTTGAATTCTGAATCAGCGAAAAACTGATTCAAGCATGCATTACCTGCACGCTTGCGTGCATTACATGTCCATGCCGCCCATGCCACCCATACCGCCCATACCACCACCCATGCCGCCGCCTGGGGCGTCGTCTTTTGGTGCTTCTGCAATCATGGCTTCTGTGGTCAGCATCAGGCTGGCGACAGACGCTGCGTTTTGCAGTGCGGTGCGGGTCACTTTGGTTGGGTCCAGGATACCCATTTCAATCATGTCGCCGTAGGTTTCATTAGCTGCGTTGTAACCGTAGTTGCCTTTGCCAGCCATCACAGCTGCCACAACCACAGACGCTTCGCCGCCGCCGTTGAACACGATTTCGCGCAATGGTGACTCGATGGCCTTCATCACCAGCTTGATGCCGGCGTCCTGGTCAGCGTTGTCGCCTTTGATGACGCCAGCAGTTTGCTTAGCGCGCAGCAGAGCCACGCCGCCGCCAGCAACAATGCCTTCTTCCACAGCAGCGCGGGTAGCGTGCAGGGCGTCTTCGACTCTAGCTTTTTTCTCTTTCATTTCGACTTCAGTCGCGGCCCCTACCTTGATCACGGCAACACCGCCAGCCAGCTTGGCCACGCGCTCTTGCAGTTTTTCACGGTCGTAGTCGCTGGTGGCTTCTTCGATCTGAACGCGCACTTGTTTGACACGTGCTTCGATGTCAGCA
This sequence comes from Polaromonas sp., assembly GCA_025352405.1. Lineage (GTDB taxonomy): Bacteria > Pseudomonadota > Gammaproteobacteria > Burkholderiales > Burkholderiaceae_C > Polaromonas. The sequence goes on along the minus strand of JANXTM010000298.1, from coordinate 7,149 downwards.
GCAGCACCAGCACCGTCGATGATGATGGTGTTTTCTTTGCCGACTTCAATGCGCTTGGCCGAGCCGAGGTCAGCCAGCGTGGCTTTTTCAAGCGACATGCCCACTTCCTCAGCGATGACCTTGCCGCCGGTCAGGCAGGCGATGTCTTCCAGCATGGCTTTGCGGCGATCGCCGAAGCCTGGAGCCTTAACAGCCACAACTTTCAGAATGCCGCGCAGGGTGTTGACCACCAGCGTTGCCAGGGCTTCGCCATCCACTTCTTCAGCGATGATCAGCAATGGGCGGCCAGCTTTGGCGACTTGTTCCAGCGTCGGGAGCAGGTCACGGATGTTGCTGATTTTCTTGTCGTAGAGCAGAACAAACGGGTTGTCCAGAATCGCCGACTGCTTTTCAGGGTTGTTGATGAAGTAAGGCGACAGGTAGCCGCGGTCAAACTGCATGCCTTCAACCACGTCGAGCTCGGACTCAAGTGACTTGCCGTCTTCAACAGTGATGACGCCTTCTTTGCCGACTTTGTCCATCGCATCGGCAATGATCTTGCCAATGGTCTCGTCAGAATTGGCAGAGATCGAGCCGACCTGTGCGATTTCTTTGGAAGTGGTGGTGGCTTTTGAAGCTTTTTTCAGTTCTTCGACCAGGGCTGTTACAGCCTTGTCGATACCGCGCTTCAGGTCCATTGGGTTCATGCCGGCGGCAACGTACTTCATGCCTTCGCGGACGATGGCTTGTGCCAGCACGGTAGCGGTCGTGGTGCCGTCACCAGCGATGTCAGACGTCTTGGAAGCAACTTCCTTGACCATCTGCGCGCCCATGTTCTGCAGCTTGTCTTTGAGTTCGATTTCTTTGGCGACGGACACACCGTCTTTGGTCACGGTAGGGGCGCCGAATGAGCGCTCCAGCACGACGTTACGGCCTTTAGGGCCCAAGGTTACCTTGACGGCGTTGGCGAGAATGTTCACGCCTTCGACCATACGTGCGCGGGCTTCGCCGCCGAAAATTACGTCTTTTGCTGCCATGTTTGGCTCCTGAAATGGGTTAAATGTGAATCAAATACGCTGCTGCGGCAAGGATTGCGGACGCTAGCAGCTATCAATTTAGTAGCGTTTTGAATTACTTCTCGACAACAGCGAAGAGATCTTCTTCTTTCATGACCAGCAACTCGTCGCCGTCAACCTTGACCGTCTGACCGCTGTATTTGCCGAACAAAACGCGGTCACCGACCTTGACGCCGACGGGCTGAACTTCGCCCTTGTCGTTCTTTTTGCCCGGGCCAACAGCCAGGATTTCGCCTTGATCAGGCTTTTCAGCAGCGCTGTCGGGAATAACAATGCCGGAGGCGGTTTTGGTTTCGTTTTCCACGCGTTTGACGATCACGCGGTCGTGCAAAGGACGAAGTTTCATAAGGAGCTCCTAGTTTTAAAACAATGGTTGTGAAAATCAAAAGTGCCAGCCGGGAGGCTGGTATCCGTCAACTTGAGGTGCTGGGTGCGTTGTTAGCACTCGGTACCGTTGAGTGCTAATAATAGGGGCAAAAAGGGTAAATTTCAAGGGGTCTCCGCTTTTTTGGTGCGCCCTGCGGATATGCATTCACCACCCAATAGATGCTTCAGGGTTCGAAAACGACTCAACACAAGCTTTGTACCGGGCTTGTCCTACAGTCGGTGGCATTGAATGCTGACTGACGTATGGAAGGCCGCTTATAAAGTAATGTTTATGAATCAGTTCAATTTAAACCCTTGCGGGCCAGCCCTTGATGGATCGGTGCCGTTCAGTTCAAACGACTCCTTCAATCGGGACAGGCTGATGGTTGGGTTTTCCAACCGGCGCATGGCTTGGCCGTTTTTGGTGTCGCTCCCGGGTGTTGCAAAATCTTTCGCAGCGGAACCAGGTGCCATGGTTTATTCTGCGTCAGAGCGCTCCAGCAGTTTCATTACCTGAGCCGACGATGGCACGCTGAAGAAATGCATCTCAACGGGATTGAAATCAGAAAGCACAAATCATGCTGAAGCATCTTGGGGTCTATCTGGCCGTATTTGTCGCCATGGTGGTCATAGACATGGTGTGGCTGCGGCTGATCGCGGTGCAGTGGTATGCGCAGGGTATGGGGCCACTGTTGACGAATTCACCCAACCTATGGGCTGCAGCAGCTTTTTACCTGATGTTTCCCGCAGGTCTTTTGATATTTGCAGTTTTCCCTTCGGCAGGCGCGCCCCTGGTCAAGGCGGTGGCGATGGGTGCGTTGTTTGGCTTTTTTGCCTACGCGACTTACGACTTGACGGCATTGGCGGTCATCAAGGGCTGGCCAGTGGGGTTGACTTTTCTAGACATGGCCTGGGGGACGATCGTCAGCGGCGTGTCCGCTGGTGCGGGTAAATTGGCGCTGGATTATTTCAACAAATAACTGTGTGCCGGGGACGTTAAAAAACCACCGGAAGGTGGTTTTTTAACGTCCTGGTCAGATCACAAGCCGGCTGCAGCGCGCAAAGCAGAGGCCTTGTCGGTGCGCTCCCACGTGAACTCTGGCTCGTCGCGACCAAAGTGCCCATAAGCTGCCGTCTTTTCATAAATCGGGCGCAACAGATCGAGCATCTGGATGATGCCTTTGGGGCGCAGGTCAAAGTGTTCTTGCACCAGTGCCGACAGCTTGTCATCAGATATCACGCCCGTACCTTCGGTGTACACCGTCACATTCATGGGTTTAGCCACGCCAATCGCGTAGGCCACCTGAATCTGGCACTGACGCGCCAGGCCTGCCGCCACAATATTTTTGGCCACGTAACGCGCTGCGTAGGCGGCTGAGCGGTCCACTTTGCTCGGATCTTTGCCGCTGAAAGCGCCGCCGCCATGCGGGCAGGCACCGCCGTAGGTGTCCACAATAATTTTGCGTCCGGTCAGGCCACAATCGCCCTGTGGGCCGCCGATGACAAAACGGCCAGTGGGGTTGATCAAATACTTGGTGTTTTCAGTCAGCATGTGCTTGGGCAGCACGGGTTTGATAATCTCTTCAATGATGGCTTCAATAAATGAAGCTTTCATTTTTTTGGGCGTCTCGCTCTGGTCCGGGCTGTGCTGGGTCGACAGCACCACGGTGTCGATGCTGTGCGGCTTGCCGTCCACATAGCGCATGGTGACCTGGCTTTTGGCGTCAGGGCGCAGAAACGGCAGGCGGCCGTCTTTACGCAGCTGCGCCTGGCGCTCGACCAGGCGGTGGGCGTAGTAAATCGGTGCGGGCATCAGCTCGGGCGTTTCGTCGCAGGCATAGCCAAACATCAGACCCTGGTCACCAGCGCCGGTGTTCAGGTGGTCGTCGCTGGCGTGGTCCACGCCCTGGGCGATGTCATTGCTCTGCTTGTCATAGCAAACCATTACCGCGCAGCCTTTGTAGTCAATGCCGTACTCGGTATTGTCGTAGCCAATGCGCCTGATGGTGTCGCGGGCCACCTGGATGTAGTCCACATGCGCGTTGGTGGTGATTTCGCCGGCAAGCACCACCAGGCCAGTATTGGTCAGGGTTTCGGCGGCCACGCGTGACAGCGGGTCTTGCTTGAAAATGGCATCCAGGATGGCGTCAGAGATTTGGTCGGCTACCTTGTCGGGGTGGCCTTCCGAGACGGATTCGGATGTAAAAAGAAAGTCGTTCGCCATTTTGTACACTCCATTGGGTTAGCTGGCGCGTTGCCAGCAGGGAGATGCTTCGGCGAACGCTTTAGCAGTTTGGTTTAATGTCGCCCTGCAAGTTGTTCAGGAACTCGGCGACAGGAGAGATTATAAGACCGCCTGTTTTTTGGCGTGCACTGAGCCTATTGACCCGCAAACTTACCTTCACACTGCCTTCATGCGTCTGCTATTTCGTTTTTTCTCTGTCTGGCCGCTGGCTGCACTGCACGCGCTTGGTGGCGCGCTGGGCTGGCTGGTCTGGGCGCTAAGCGCGCGTTACCGTGCGCAGTTCCGCGCCAATGTTCAGCAGGCGGGCCTGGGTTTTGAGGTGGCGAGGCCCGCTATTGCTGAATCCGGGCGCTTTGTCGCTGAACTCCCCAGACTGTGGATGCGGCCGCCCGGCCAGACCTGCCTTGGCAATGTGCGGCTTGAAGGCCAGGCACATGCAGAGCGCGCTTTTGGTGGGGGCCGGGGCGTGATCTTTTTTGGTCCGCATTGCGGCAGTTTTGAGCTGGGTCCGCAAGCGCTTGCCGAGCTGTATGGTCCCATCACTGCGATTTATCGCCCGGCCCGCAAGCCATGGCTCGCCAGCCTGGAAAGCCTGGCCAGAAATACGCCCCAGCTCACCGTGGTGCCTGCCAATCTGCGCGGCATACGCCTGATGCATAAAACCCTCAAGTCCAACCAGGCCGTGGCCTTGTTGACCGACCAGGTGCCACCCGAGGGTCTGGGCCTGTGGGCCCCGTTTTTTGGCAAACCGGCCTACACCATGACGCTGGCGGCGCGCCTGGCACTGCAAAGCGGTGCATCTCTGCTGCCCGTGAGTTGCGAGCGTTTGCCGCGCGGCGAGGGCTACAGTCTCAAAATCTGGCCGCCGGTTGCGCTTTTGAACGGCAACGTTCTGGCCGCTGTTACCCTGATCAACCAAGCGATTGAAATGATTGTGTTGAGCCAGCCAGGTCAATATTTGTGGGGCTATGCACGCTACAAAACGCCGCGCAATAAAGCGCCAGACGATGCCACTGCAAAGGCTGCCCTTTGAATGCGCTGCGCCGGTTTGTGAGTGCGTGGAGCACCCGCGGCGGCATTGCCTTCATGAAAGTCCTCGCCGTTTTTCCGCTGCCCGTGACGCGGGCGCTGGGCGTGTTGCTAGGCGGGGTGCTGTATGTGCTGGTGGTGCCCAGACGCCGGGTGGTGCAGGCCAACTTTGCGCTGTGCTTTCCCGCATGGAGCGCTACCGAGCGGCATCAGCACACCCGGCTGATGTTTGTGCATTTCGCCCAGGCCTGGCTGGACCGCGCCTGGCTGTGGCACGCGCCTGAAAAGTGGGTGGCCCGGCGGGTTACCCTGCGCGGTGCTGTGGATGAACTGGACGGTACTGCCCCCACAGTGTTTTTTCTGCCGCATTTTGTCGGCCTTGATGCAGCATGGGCAGGCGTGGCGCTGCGGGTGCATCGGCTGTCCACCACCATCTACACCGACCAGTCCAACAAGCTGGTGGACCAATGGATATTGCAGGGCCGCCAGCGCTTCGGCAAGTTGCGCCTGTTTGGCCGGGCCGAGGGCGTCAAACCCATCGTCAGCGCGCTGCGTGAGGGGCAACCCCTGTACTTGTTGCCCGACATGGACTTTGGACCTGTTGACTCGGTGTTTGTGCCGTTCTACGGTGTGCAAACGGCCACCGTGATGTCCCTGTCCCGCTTCGCCCGGCTTGGTCGTGCCAAGGTCGTGCCATTGCTGCCGCGCCTGACCCCGGACGGCTATGACGTCGAAGTACTGCCAGCCTGGCGCGATTTCCCCACCGACGACCCGGTGGCAGACACCGCCCTCATGAACCAGCGTTTGCAGGACTACATCGCCACGATGCCGACCCAGTACTACTGGGTTCACAAGCGCTTCAAGACCCGGCCAGAGGGCAATGCGTCCGTTTATTGAGTAAAAAATGCCCTGCGGCAGCAAATACGGGGGCTACCAGCTATGGTTTTAGTATCAGTTTTAACGGAATCGCCAGCTAGCCCGCCAAAAATTTCTGTAGATACGCGGTGACCAGTGCGGGTTGCTCATGCACGATCCAGTGGCTGGCGTCTTCAACGCACTGCAGCTGCATGTCGGGCACGTAATCGCTCAGGCCGTCCAGCAGAGTGGGGGGCAGGGCAGTGTCTTTCATGCCCCAGATCACCAGGGTGGGCAGGTGCACCTCCAAAAGCGCGCGCGGAATACTCACCGCAGCAGCAGCAGGGTCGTGCGGTCTGGGTGGCCGCAGGGGCGATGCCCGGTAGTAGTTGAGGGGGCCTGACAGGCCGCGCTGCCAGATGTCGCGGTATTGCGCCTTGACGGCATCGGTCAGCCACGCTTTAGCGCTACCACCTGCCGCCAGGTCTGTAAAGAAGGCCCACAGCCTGCGAAAGTCATCTGCGGCCAGCAGCGTTTCTGCGTCGGGCCGAATCAAAAAATTCATGTAAGCGCTAGCGGCCTGCTGGGCCGGTGAGTGTTGCAGCGCGCGCAGAAAAGTGCCGGGGTGCGGTGAGTTGATGATGGCCAGTCGTTTGATCAGGCTGGGCTGGCTCGCCGCCAGGTTCCAGGCGACTGCACCGCCCCAATCGTGGGCGATCAGGCAATCAATCTGTGGACCCCCACGCTCGTCACTTCGCGTAAGTCGCTGCCCCCCGAGGGGGCCAGCCTTGCTCTGGGCGGCCCATCGCTGCGGCTGCCCGCCCTCAAGCGCAATCAGGGCCGCAATGTCCTGCACCAGATGCTTGGGCCGATAAGCGGCCACATCGGTCGGCGCACTGGAGCACTCAAACCCGCGCAGGTTGGGCGCAATGCACCGGTAGCCGCCGTTTTCAGGTTTTGAAAAATGCGCCAGCAGGCCGTCCCAGACAAACGCAGCCTCGGGAAAGCCGTGCAAAAAAACCAGCACTGGCTGGCCCTTTTCACCCGCTGACCGGCATGACAAAGTGATGCCGTGCGGCAGGGCGTACAGGCTGATTTCAATCATAATGCTATTTATTTTATAGCGCATAGCGCCCGTAATTGCTGCCGAAAAGCCATTTTTTCTATAAGCCGGGCTGTGGAGAAACCTCGTCCGCGCCTGGGTCAGCGTCGGGGCCTTCATCATCATCCAGATCGGTGTTTGTTGGGGTGTCTTGTACGGCTTTGGGTTTTTTCACTGGTTTCTCCAGGGGATGCGCCCAGTCCCACAAATGCTGGGCCACTTCCTCAACACCCTGGCGTTTGAGGGCAGAAAAAAGTTTGACGTCGCCGCCGCCTGCCTGCAGCCGCACAATCGACAGCGCTTTGGCCGCCTCAGTCTTGTTGAGCTTGTCGGATTTGGTCAGCAGCACCAAAAATTTCAGGCCATCCACCACGCGGGGCCGGATCACGTCGAGCAAAATTTCATCGAGTTCTGTCAGGCCCAGGCGCGGGTCGCACAGCAGCACCACGGCCTGCAAATTGTCGCGGGTCTGCAAATAGTTGCCCATCACCTGCTGC
>JANXTM010000275.1 GCA_025352405.1 Polaromonas sp. | reverse complement strand
TAAAACGGCACGCCAGCCCAGCGCCAATTGGCGATTTCGCAGCGCAGTGCGACAAAAGTTTCGGTGCTGCTGCTCGCATTTACGCCGATTTCCTGACGGTAGGCGTTGACCGCTTGCCCGTCAATAGTGCCGGCGCTGTATTGGCCCCTGACCACATGCTGGCGAAGAGTTTCAGGCGTCCACGGTTTGAGCGAGCGCAGCACCTTGAGTTTTTCGTCGCGTATGGCGTCGGCATGGGCATTGATCGGTGGCTCCATGCCGATGGCGCACAGCAGCTGCAGGGCGTGGTTTTGCACCATGTCGCGCAGTGCGCCGGTTGAATCGTAAAAAGCGCCGCGCTTTTCAATGCCCAGCTCTTCGGCAATGGTGATCTGGATGTTGGCAATGGTTTCACGTCGCCAGAGCGGCTCAAACAGCGCGTTGCCAAAGCGCAGCGCAAACAGGTTCTGAACCGACGGCTTGCCAAGGTAATGGTCAATGCGAAAGATCTGCCGTTCACTGAACACGCGGCGGACGCTTTCATTGATGGCGCGGTTTGATGCAAGGTTATGCCCGAGCGGCTTTTCAAGCACCACACGCATCTGTGGCCCGTTCAGGCCGGCAATTGCAATCTGCTCGCAGAACGTGGTGAACAAACCGGGCGCGGTGGCCAGATACATCACCACCGTGTCTGCTGTATGGGTTGAAAGCAGAGTGCCCAGGCGGGCGTAGTCCGCCGGGCTGGAGAGGTCCATACGCAGGTAAAAAAGCCGGTCCGCAAAGCGTGCAAACTCTTCTTCGTTGGGCCGTTTTGCCAGATCGACATCGTCAAAGCGTGACTTGATCAAGGCGCGGTATTGCGCATCGCTCAGGTCGTCACGTGCTACACCAACGATGCGTCCACCCGCAGGCAAAGAGCCATGGCGAAAGGCCTGAAATAGCGCTGGCAGTAGTTTTCTCCATGCCAGATCGCCCGTGCCGCCAAACAAGATCAGATCAAAGCTCATAAGGGATTTTTATCGTTTATCACTGGCATGTAACTAAGTTTCATATTGTATTGGCATAATGGTAACTTGTGAAACATCCCACTCCATGAGTCATGAACCAGCTCGACGCACTTAAACAATTCACCACTGTGGTGGCCGATACCGGTGACTTCAAACAACTGGGCCAATTCAAGCCACAGGATGCCACCACCAACCCGTCGCTGATTTTGAAGGCGGTACAAAAGCCTGATTACGCACCGCTGCTGGCCAGCACCGTGGGTAAATTCAGCGGCCGCGCGCTCGATGAGGTGATGGACCGACTGCTGGTGCGTTTTGGCTGTGAAATCTTGTCCATCGTGCCTGGCCGCGTGTCGACCGAGGTCGATGCACGCCTGAGTTTTGATGCCAATGCCACACTCACCCGGGGTGAGCGCATCATTGAGTTGTACCAGGCCGAGGGCATTCATATCGACCGCGTACTGATCAAGGTCGCTGCTACCTGGGAAGGCATTCAGGCCGCCGAAAAGCTGGAACAGCGTGGTATCCACACCAACCTCACATTGTTGTTTTCTTTCTGTCAGGCCGTGGCTTGCGGGCAAGCCAAAGTGCAGCTGATTTCGCCTTTTGTCGGGCGGATCTATGACTGGCATAAAAAATCTGCAGGCTCAGCGTGGGTCGAGGCTGACAACGCAGGCATCCATGATGCAGGCGTCAAGTCTGTGCGCGAGATTTACAACCACTACAAACACTTTGGCATTGCTACTGAGGTCATGGGCGCAAGCTTTCGCAATATCGGCCAGATCACGGCCCTTGCAGGCTGCGACCTGCTGACCATCAGCCCTGAGCTGCTCGCGCAACTGGCCGCCTCCGACGCCCCACTGACCAGCACCCTTGACGTCCATGCGGCCGGGGCGCTGGACTTGCCCGCCGTCAATTTTGATGAGGCCGGTTTCAGGTACGCCCTGAATCAGGACGCGATGGCCACGGAGAAGCTGGCCGAGGGCATACGCGCCTTCGTGGCCGATGCCGTGAAACTCGAGCAGTTGATGTTGGCTGCCGGATGATGTGGCCACGCTGCGACCAAACGGCCGCCTGGGCACTTTTGCGAACGGCGTTTGAAACCTCTGGAAAAAGCTTTGACCTGTGCGACGCCTTCGCCGCAGACCCGCAAAGGTTTGCGCATTTCAGCCAGAGCGCACCACACGTCTTTGCCGACTTGTCCAAGAACCTGGTGGACACGGCTGTTGAGCAACAGTTGTTTGCGCTGGCCCGGCAATGCGGTCTGGAGCAGCACCGTGACGCCATGTTCTCGGGGGCGCTGATCAATAGCACCGAGCAGCGTTCCGTGATGCATTTCTTATTGAGAAATGGCCTCGCTGGGCAGTTTATTCCAGCGCATGCTGCTATTGATAAAATAGCAGATCTGCAGGCGGAAGTGCATGCCGGCCTGGACCGCATGCTGGCCTACGCCGAGCAGGTGCGCGCCGACGACGCCATTACCGACATTGTCAACATCGGTATTGGTGGCTCTGATCTGGGGCCGCAAATGGCCGTGCTGGCATTGGGTGAGTTTGCAATCAAAGGCAAGCGCTTTCATTTCGTCTCCAATGTTGACGGGCAGGAGCTTGCCAGTGTGCTGGCGCAGATCAAACCGCAGAACACCTTGTTTCTGATCGCCTCCAAAACCTTCACGACGCTGGAGACTATGACCAACGCGCATTCGGCCAGAGGCTGGTTTGAGGCCAGCGGTGGCCAGGACGTTGCCCGGCATTTTGCTGCATTGACGAGCAATGTGGCTGCAGCCAACGCGTTCGGCATCACCACCACGTTCGGATTTTGGGACTGGGTGGGGGGGCGCTACTCGCTGTGGTCGGCGATTGGACTGCCGATTGCCCTGGCCGTGGGCGGTCAGGGTTTTCGGGCGCTGCTGGCTGGCGCACACGCGATGGACGAGCATTTCACAAGCGCACCGCTTGAGCACAACCTGCCCGTGCGGCTGGGCCTGCTCGATGTCTGGTACCGCAACTTTCACGGCTTTACCAGCCGCAGCATCGCGCCCTACAGCAGCGCCTTGCGCCGCCTGCCCGCGTATTTGCAGCAGCTCGAAATGGAAAGTAACGGCAAGCGCGTCGACAGCCAGGGCCAAACTGTGCCCTTTGAAACCGCGCCCGTGCTTTGGGGCGAACCTGGCACCAATGGCCAGCACGCGTATTT
>JANXTM010000113.1 GCA_025352405.1 Polaromonas sp. | reverse complement strand
AGCCGACCAGCGGCACATCGCCCAAAGCGCGGCGCACAATTTGCAGCTCGGCACTGGGCGCACCAAAGTGCGGGCCGCCGCGACCTGCGCAGCTCACGTAGATGGCACCAGCAATACGCCGAGCTGGATGCGGGGTTGATTCTGCTTCGGGGGCGCTCAGTGCGTTGGCTATCTCAAGTGTTAATTCTTCAGGTTCCAGCTCCTCGCGGATTTCAGCGCAGACGCGAATCAAATCTGCGCGTGCAGCCTGCGCATTGCGCTCGCAAAAAGCCAGCGTCATGCCGACCGACGGCGCGCCTGAAACCGCAATGCCTTTGCGGCTCGGGTCCAGCCCGATGATGTGCCGCACCACCACCTCAGCACCAAACTGGCCAGGGTGAAAGACCGGCTTGTCGCTCAACAACTCTGCCGGATCGCTCAAACCTACCAGCGTGCTGCGCACCTTGGCCAGCGCCTCGCGCGGCTGGTCCAGCGTGACGTTCAAGGCCGTCAGCATCACATCCAGTGCGGGTTCGCCGTCAAGTTCGGTCACCACATTACCCTCACATGCCGTGATCTCGTGGTTGCGTGACACCGGCTGGCAGCCCTGCGTGACGCGAGACATCAGTGCCGCTTGCTGTGTAAACGCCACACCGCTCAAGCCGCCGCTGAAAACACCACTGGCTGCACCATGACCTTTGACATTGCCGTAACCACTGAGTGCGAACTGCACGGTTTTGCTGCGGCTGGCGGCAAGGCCGCCAAACACATAGCCACTGCCCGTGCGCTGGGCCATCTCGCTGATGAGGTCTGCCACATCGGGCGTGCCTGAGTCGGCATGCACCAGCGCGGTGTGGGCCTTGAAGCGGCCGCTGGCCACTGATGGCAAAGGCGACACGCCTGAAAATACGCGGTACTGGTCGTGCGGCAAATCACACAGCATCACGCTCAGGGCCGGCTCGTCAAAGTACTCCACATTGTTGGACGCAATGCCCACGCCGACCGTGCCGCTCCAGTCGGTCACCTCGGGCAGCTCGGCACTCAGATGGTCCAGGATGTCCTGTGCATGGGCCGCATAGTGGTCGGTGATGTACAGCAGACCCAGCGTGGGCGCTCTGGCATAACCAGGCAGGGTCATGTGCGCGCGCAGTTGCGCCAGCACCAGGCCAGCCGCCATGGGCCATTGGGGGTGGGTAGCGTGACCGTATGGAAATAACTTCATGAGCGAAAAAAAAGTAGTTTTGTGGGCCTAATTTATCGACTGGATCTATCGATTGAATTCATCTGGCGGATTTTCGCGCAGGCGTTGCACGCGATGCTGTTTTTTTGGCTGCCGGCTTTTTGGCCACCGCAGGTGTCGGCCAACCCTGGCTGCTGCGCAGCGCAGTGTTCATGGCAGCGCGCGCCCCCCCGGCCACTGTTTTACTGGCGCTGCTGGCCATGCCCTTGGCAACACTTTTGGCCATGCCGGTAGCGTTTTTCATGGCGTCTTTGGCCAGACCCGTGGCCATGCTTTTGGTGGTGTCCATCGCGGTCTTTTTGGCCGCTTCTTTCATGGCGTCGGTCGCTATGGTCTGAAACTGCTGGGTCAGTGCACCCCACCATTGCATGGGATCCACCACGCCGCCAGCGGCCGGTGCCTTGGCAGATCTGCCTTTGGCGGTTTTGGTTTTTTCGGGGGCGATGTCTTCGGCTTCTTCTTCCTCATCATCGACCTCGTCAGCGTTGTCCTCAGCCTCATGACTGGCCTGAAAACTGGACGGTGGAATTTCAAGCCCTGAAAAGGTTTTGGCCTTGTCGGCCACGCGCTGCGCGCCGCCCGCCATGCTGTCGGCAACCTTGAGCTTGAAGGCATTGGCGACATCGCCCATGTTGAAATTCATACCCTTGAGCGTGGCCAGCGTCATTTTCTGCACTTCAAGTGCCTGGATGGTCGCTTTCAGGGCCGTGGCGTTTTGGTCCAGCCAGAACTGCACGGCCTTCAGCTCGTCAATGCGCCGGTCCAGCTCTTCTACATTGAGCGTCGGGGCGACCCAGCTGCCTAAACTCGGCAACTGCGGAATTTTTTGCGACGCGCTGCTCGCTGCCTGAGTGGCCAGGTTCTGCAAAAAGTCAAAGCCGGGCACAAATTTACCAAAACCGGCAAATGAAGCGTCGGAAGAATTGTCTGTATTGCTCATGCATGTCTCCTGGCAAATAGCGTTGTAGTGATGTAACAGGTGGTTCGCCTTCATTGTGCAGCGCTGGAGCCACACGTCAACCCATTTTTGCCAGCGTCTACCGTGAAATATGGCGACGACTACCCGCAGCGCTGCCCACTCAAGCGCCAGGAAGCGAATTCAACCCACTGCGGCTGGCTGAAATTGCCCAAATCCGGTCGGCTGGGTAATGGCCCTGGCTGCTGCCCGCTTGCTCGTTCGGTGCTCTTCAAATGCCCGCTCGGGGTGGCGATGAATGTCACGCCTGAGCTGAATAAACGCACCCACACGTCGGGGCGGTAGACCACCCAGACAATTCATGCGGAAGGTCCCTCACATCGCTGATGGGTCATCTCACTGCGGTTGCAGGTTGATGGCCTTGGCAATGGCGCGGAACCACCCTTGCTGGACAAGGTACGCACCCTGATGCTCGAGACATTGAGGGATTCACACCCGGTGTCAAAGCAGCTCAAAACTGTAACGCACGCAGTTTGACAACGAAAAAGGCCGATTCGTCAATTAAATCGGGGGCTATTAGCTATATATTTAATAGCATATGATCGGACCCGTCCGGTCGCCCGACGCACTTTTTTTGCAGCTGGCGCTAAAAGCGAGAACAAGGCGTGAAGCCGCAGACAATGCTTCAGCACGGCAGGGCGTTGCAAGCTCGTTATCGTTTTTAATGGGAATTGGAATTACAGGACCTGAATTATGGGCTACACCTTCGCCTCCGCCACGATTTTGCTGCTGCTGATCACTGATCCGTTTGGCAATATTCCGATCTTTGCCAATGCGCTTAAAAACGTGCCACCCAGGCGTCGGCCGCTGGTTATCTTGCGTGAGGTGTTGATTGCGTTTACCCTGTTGCTGCTGTTCATGTTTGTCGGTGAGGGGTTTCTGCGGCTGATGAACCTGAGCGCGCTGTCGCTGCAAATTGCCGGCGGCGTGATCTTGTTTTTGATTGCGCTGCGCATGATCTTCCCGGCACCCCTACCACCAGAAGACGCCATGATGCCCCACAGCGAGCCGTTGATCGTGCCGCTGGCGATTCCGGCGCTGGCGGGGCCGTCTGCACTGGCAACCGTTTTGTTGCTGGTGTCCCAAGCGCCCGAGCGGCGCTGGGAGTGGATTGCCGCACTGAGCGTCACCATGGCCGTTTGCGCTGTGGTGCTGGTATTGGCCGAGCGAATTCAACGCCTGTTGGGCGAACGCTTTGTGGTCGCTGTTGAACGTCTGATGGGCCTGATTCTGGTGGCTGTGTCGGTTGAAATGCTGCTCAGCGGTCTCAAGTCGTTTGTCAGGCAACTGAACTGAGCACCACCAGCGCCTGCACGACACTGCAGACAAGTGGTTTTACCCGTAACGGTTGACGATCTTTTGCGCAATCGCACCGAACACGCTTTGCCCATTTTTACCCTTGGCTTCGATGCGGATGGAGTCACCAAACTTCATGAAGGCGGTTTTTGGTTTGCCGTTTTGAATGGTTTCAACCGCGCGTTTTTCGGCAATGCAGCTGTAGCCGTGGCTCCGGTCCTTGTTGCTCACGGTGCCTGAGCCGATCACGCTGCCAGCGCGCACATTGCGGGTTTTGCAGACGTGGGCTATCAGCTGGCCGAAGTGAAACGTCATCTCTGGCCCCGCCTCGCACATGCCGACCTTGCGGCCGTTCCAGGTGCTTTGCAGCGTCAGGTGCAGGCGGCCTGCCTGCCAGGCATCGCCCAGGTCATCGAGCGTGACGGCAACCGGGCTAAACGCGGTGGCCGGTTTGCTCTGAACAAAGCCGAAACCCTTGGCCAGCTCGTCAGCAATCAGGTTGCGCAGCGACACATCGTTGGCCAGCATCACAAGGCGAATACCGTCGAGTGCCTGCTCCGGCGTGGCGCGCATGGGCACGTCGCCGGTGATGACGGCAATCTCGGCCTCAAAGTCAATGCCGAAGTCTTCGCTGGCAACCACCACGTCGTCACACGGGCCGCAAAAGTCGTCGCTGCCGCCCTGGTACATCAGCGGATCGGTGTAGGAGGTAGCGGGCATTTCGGCGTTGCGCGCCTTGCGTACCAGCTCGACATGGTTGATGTAAGCCGAGCCGTCTACCCACTGGTAGGCACGCGGCAAGGGCGCCATGCACTGCGCCGGCTCAAACGGAAAAGCGTGGCGCGCCTTACCGCTGTTGAGCGTTTCATACAGGTCCTGCAGCTGCGGCGACATGAAGTTCCAGTCGTCCAGTACCTGTTGCAGTTTGCTGGCAATGCCCGTCGCATAATGGGCAGTCGCGAGGTCGCGTGAGACCACGACGAGCTGGCCGTCACGGGAGCCGTCTTTGTAAGTAGCAAATTTCATCAGTGTCCTGGCTTGGTGTTGGCGCATGTTGCGCAGCAAGCGCAACGACAGTGCAAGTCTATCAAGGCCCCTGCCAGTGACTGACTTCATGCCAGGCGCTACAGTGGCAGCCAGTTCTGTTCAGAATCCACTGCTGTCCAGTACCCGCCCCCAGGCTCTGCCGGAAAGCCATCGTTAAACACCATGAAAGCGCGCCCCTTGTCAGACGCTCCACCGCCAGCCGGACTGCCGCCGCAGCGTGCAGGCATCCAATCGGTTGAAGTGGGTTTTGCCCTGTTGCAGGTGCTGGCGCAGGCGCACGGCCCCCTGATGCTGCGGGATCTGGCGGCCAGGGCCGACATGAGCGCGGCCAAGGCGCACCGTTATCTGGTCAGTTTTCAGCGGCTTGGGCTGGTGGTTCAGGACGCGGGCAGCACCCGGTATGACCTTGGGCCAGCGGCTTTAAAGTTAGGGCTGGCTTCTCTTTCACGACTTGACAGCGTGAAGCTCGCACGCCAGCGCATGGCACCCCTGATGGAGCAGGTTGGCCAGACACTGGCGCTCGCTGTGTGGGGCAACCAGGGGCCCACCATCGTGCACTGGGAGGAGTCACCGCAGGCCGTCACCGTGAACCTGCGCCTGGGCGACGTGATGCCGCTGCTGTCGTCAGCCACGGGTTTGTGTTTTGCCGCGTTTATGAGTGCGCGCACTACGGCCCATCCCAACCGTGCCCAACCCACCCCTGCCGACAGTCGCCTGACCCATCTGCTCCAAGAGGCACTGGCAGAACAGCAAAAACTCGCGCGCCAGGATGTTCCGGACACCTTGGCGGCGGTCAACGCCCTGCTGGCCGACGTGCGCAGCCGGGGCATGGCCCGGGCCGTCAACACGCTGCTGCCGGGCGTGGCAGGCTTTTGTGCGCCGGTGTTTGATGCGGATGGCCACCTCGCGCTGGGCATGGTGGCGCTGGGCTCACTGGCCACGTTTGACCCAGCCTGGGATGGCGTCGTGGCCACGCCGCTCAGGGCAGCAGCGGCCCGGCTGTCGGGCGAGCTGGGGTTTGTGGCCGCATGACAGCCGTCGCCATGTCTTTTGGGAGTCGCTCAGGTGGCGCGCCATGGCGCCCACTGGCAGCGTTGGCGCTGCTGGTCATTGCCGCCCACCTGCTGATTTTGCA
>JANXTM010000222.1 GCA_025352405.1 Polaromonas sp. | reverse complement strand
GGTTCGCCGCCGAGGCCTTGCCGCTGATTGATATCGCCGCTGCCTCCGGTGCCGCTGATGTTCAGGCCATGGCGCAGGCCTGGCAAACCATCGGCAGCTACACCGCCTGCATGTTTGTCAGTGGCAACGCAGTGCGGTTTTTTTTCGAACAAAATAAGGCTCTGCGGCAGCATTTACGGGGGCTACCCGCTATTAATAATGTAGCAAGCCAATGTCCGGAGCCGTTACCGCCAAATCTGCGCTTCATGGCGCCAGGCCCTGGCACCGTCGCCGCGCTGTTGGCCGCTGGCGTGCCTGCCGGGCAAATAGACGCCCCACCGCTGGATGCCGACCAGTTTGACTCTGAAGCTCTCTGGAAGGTTGTGGGGCGGCGCGACTGGCGGGGTCGCCGTGTGCTGGTGGTGCGTGGGGTAACCGGCCAGGCGGAGGAGGCGAGCGAGACAGGTGAAATAAGCGCCACCGTTGAAAGGCGCGCAGCGCCATCTGGTCGAGACTGGATCACGCGCCAGTGGCAGGCGGCAGGCGCTGAGGTTGACTTTGTGGGTGTTTATGAGCGCCGCGCGCCGGCATGGACGTCAGCGCAAGTTCAGCGAGCCCGGGTTGCCAGCGCCGACGGGTCAGTCTGGCTATTCAGCAGCTCGGAAGCCGTGCTGCATTTGAGCCATCTGCCGGGGCTGGAAGGCGTGGACTGGCACCGCGCCGTGGCCGTGGCCACCCATCCGCGTATCACCGCAACCGTTCGCGCTGCTGGCTGGGGTGTTGTTGCAGAGTCACGCCCAGCCCTGAATGACATTTTGAGCACCTTGCGCTCGATAGAATCAGATCATCCATGAGTGACAGCCCCCCCGCCTTACCCCCTGCGCCTACGTCGCCGACTGCGTTTGTCGCCGACAGCGAGCCGTCAACCCCGGTTGCGGCTGCAGCGCCATCACCGGGCATGCTGGCCGTGCCCCGTTCTTTAGCCATAGCGGTGGCCGTGCTCGCAGCTGGCGGTTTGCTGGCCAGCGGCTTGCTGTGGCAAAAGCTGGGCACCATCCAGGAAGAACTCGCTCGCCGCAGCACCGACTCGGGCGCCCAGGCCATCGAGGCCCGCACACTGGCCAAGGCGGCGCAGGACGGCACGCGGGAACTGTCGGCGCGGCTGGCACTTCAGGAAACCCGCATCAGTGAGGTCAGCCTGCAGCGCACCCAGCTCGAAGAGCTGATGCAAAGCCTGTCGCGCTCGCGCGATGGAAACCTGGTGGTCGATATCGAGTCCGCGCTGCGGCTGGCCCAGCAGCAGGCACAACTCACCGGCAGCGCACAACCGCTGATCGCCGCTTTGAAAACAGCAGACCAGCGCCTGTCGCGTGCGGCGCAGCCCCGCCTGAACCCCTTGCAGCGCGCCATTGCCAAAGATGCCGACCGCATCAAGGCGGCCAGCCTGACCGACGTCCCCGTGCTGCTCATAAAACTCGATGAGCTGGCCCGTTTGACCGACGAGCTGCCCGTTGTCAATGCCATGGTTGGCAACAACGCCGTGAGGGCGTTGCCACCCGCAGCGCCAGCGTCAGCTGCCAGAGCGCTGCCCGCAGGCGGTGAAAAATCATTTATCGCGGGGTTTGACAGCGGAGCCTTTGCCAATTGGTCGCGTATCGCACTGGACAAACTGCAGGATGAAGCCCGCAAGCTGCTGCGGGTCAGCCGCATCGATCAGCCAGAGGCTGCACTGCTGTCGCCCGAGCAGTCTTTTTTTCTGCGCGAAAACTTCAAGCTCAAGGTGCTCAATGCCCGGCTTGGCCTGTTGTCACAGCAGACCGACACAGCGCGCGCCGACTTGAGCAGCGCAAGCGCGTGGTTGACAAAATACTTTGACCCTGCGGCGCGTAAAACCCAAAACGCAGCGCAACTGCTGCAGCAGGTACAAAGCCAGCTGAAAACCAGCGAGCTTCCGCGTCTGGATGACACCATGGCGGCGCTGGCTACGGCCGCGGCTGGCCGCTAAAGGGCAAAGGACATCATGCGCGCCGCTTTCTGGCTCCTGACCCTGTTTGCCATTGCTGTTGCTGTTGCCCTTGTGGCTGGCAACAACCAGGCGGTGGTCACCATCTTCTGGCCACCCCACCGGATTGATATTTCATTCAACCTGACGGTGCTGGTGCTGGCCGGGGTTTTTTTGCTGTTGTATGTTGCGCTGCGTGCGTTGTCGGCTGTGGTGTCGCTGCCGCTGGAGGCCAGGCGCTGGCGTGCCCAGCAAAAGGAGCGCGCCATGTACGGTGCCCTCATGGACGCGTTGGCGCACCAGCTGGCGGGACGTTACATCCGTGCCACCAAATCTGCACAGACAGCGCTGGCGCAAGAAAAGAGCTTGGGTCTGATCGCCGGGCAACCGGGCCAGGTCACGGGTTACAGCTCCAGCCGTTCCAACCAGCTGCAGTCTCTGGCGCACCTGTTGGCAGCTGAAAGCGCGCAGTCTTTGCAAAACAAGGTGTTGCGTGATCAGCACCTGCAACTGGCGCTGCAAAGCTCCGAACCACGCAACGCACAAGAGGTACGCGAAGGCGTTCAGCTGCGGGCTGCGCGCTGGGCACTGGATGATCGTGATGCCGCCGCTTCCCTTGACTGGCTGACGCAATTACCGCAGGGCGCCGCACGCCGTACGCTGGCATTGCGCTTGAAGCTCAAGGCCAGCAGACAGCTTCGGCAAACCGTGCAGGCGTTGGACACTGCCCGCCTGCTGGCCAAGCACCGCGCATTTTCCCCGACGGCGGCGCAAAGCATTGTGCGCGGCCTGGCGCTGGAATTGCTCAACGACGCACACGACCCGGCGCAGGTGCAGCAGGCCTGGTTGTCGCTGGACGAGAGTGAACGCGCCATGCCTGAATTGGTGGTGCACGCGGCCTCGCGCCTGATGGCCCTGCACGGTGACGTTGCGCTGGCGAGGGCATGGTTGCTGCAGGTGTGGGAAAGCGCCATGCAGCCGCGCTCGGACATCGGCGACAGCCTGCGTATTAAATTGATTACTGTGCTGGAGTCAGGTTTTTCATCGCTTGACGCGACCTGGCTGGCACGCATAGAAGCTGCCCAGATCGGCAGGCCACGTGACGCTAACTTGCAGTACCTGGCCGGTATGGCATACCTGAATCGCCAGCTCTGGGGCAAGGCCAGGCAATTGCTCTCGCAGTCGGCCCTGGGTCTGCAGGACGCCACGCTGCATCGCAAGGCCTGGCGCGCGTTGGCCGTGCTGGCCGAGCAGCGCGAAGACGGTGAGGCGGCGGCCCATGCCTACAAACAGGCTGCCCAGCTTTAATTGGGCAAAAAAAGACCCGCATTTGCGGGTCTTTTTTTGTTGCGTCAGCAGGTGGCTACTGACCGACTGGCTGGTCAGCTCGCTGGGCCTTCAAATGGCAGCTTCATGGTGCCCATGTCGCGTTTGGTTTCTACCAGCACCAACGGGGCTTCGGTAGACACCGCAGCCACAGCGCGCTCGCGCGGCACATGCACGGGTTTGACTTCAAGCGCCATTGCGGCGCTGACCTCGGCAATTTTGCTGGCGTTCGAGTTGACCCATTGCAGTCCCGAGGCCTGGGCTACCTGCGCGAGGTCTTGCAAAGGCAGGTCGTAAGACTGAACCTTTGGCAACGCGCCGGATACAGGTGCAAGTGCAGCGGGCACAAAGGCGGCTGGGGCCACGGGTTTGGGCATGGCAGCGACCGGTTCCGCAATGCGCACGGGTGCGGTCGTGACCGCTACCGGAGCAGTTGGTACAGCCGGTGCAGGCACTACAAATTCCGTAGCATCTTGCCCACGTTCTTGCTGCCCCAAAGCCTGTTTTGGCTCTGAGTAAGCAGGTGCTGCACTGCCTTCGGAGGCTGGCTCTGCCCGATTGCTGGCTTCGCTGCGTTCAGCGCCTTCACCACGTTCGCGGCGGTCGCGGCCATAACGGTCGCGGCTGCGGCGCTCTCTGGGCTGGCGCTGCTCTTCACCTTGCTCACCGCCGGGGGCCGCAACAGACGCATTGCCGTCTGCATCCAGAACTGGCGCTGGCATTGCTGCTGCAACTGCAACTGACGGAGTAGCTTCAGGGTTAAACGCGCTGTCTTTTTCAGAGCCCGTGTTGTCGCCTTCGGTGCGTTCACCACGGCGGTCGTTGCGGCGACCATTGCGGTCACCCCGTTCGCGGCGGCCTTCGCTGCGGCCAGCGTCCTGGGCCGGACGGTCTTGCACTTGTTCAGCACCATCACCCCGCATGGCTGCCGCCATGGCAGCCTGATTGGCCAGTGCCAGGTCTTGCTCTACTGCATCGCGCGGAATGCGGTCACCGCGTTCTGCGCGGTCGCCCCGCTCGCGGCGCGGGCGCTCGCTGCGCGCACCTTCAGCACGTGGCTCGCGTGGTTCCCGGTTGTCAGTGCGGCCTTCGCTGCGCTGCTGGCCATCACCACGGGCTTGCACGTCTGCGCGACTGTCGTTGCGCGATGCTTCGGCACGGGCCTCGCCAGCAGGGCGGTCCTGACGCTCCTGGCGACCACCTTCAGTACGCGCTTCAGTACGCGCTTCAGGGCGGCGCTCGCCGCCACGGCCTTCGCTGCGGATTTCAACACGGCCTTCAGGGCGTCCTTCTGCGCTACGACCTTCGCCGCGGCTGCGTCCGCCGCGGCGGCTGTCACGGCCACCGCGCTCGCCGTCACGGCCACGCTCACCGCGGCCATCCGGACGGTCGTCTGCACGACCATCGCGGCGGGCTTCGACGCTGCGTTCGTCTTTTTTAACGTCAGCTGCAGGCGCAGCCGCCGGAGCTTCCGCACCGCCAAACAGGCCTTTGATCCAGCCAAAAAAACCTTTTTCAGCCGGGGCAGCTGCTACGGGTGCAACAGCAGGGCGTGGTGTGACTTGGGGTGGTGCAGCAGGAACAGCAACGGGCTTTGGCACGGCCACAGGGGCCGGTGCATCCGGCAGCACACCCTTGATGATGGGCTCTTGCTTGTTGTGCTTTTCCTGGCTGCGGCGCGTCACCAACGTGGGGTCTTCCATTTCTTCAGCCATCTTGTAGCTGGCTTCGATGTTGTCAAGCCGCGGGTCGTCGTGCTTCAGGCGCTCGAGTCGGTAGTTTGGCGTCTCCAGCGTCTTGTTGGGCACCAGCAGCACGTTGATGCGCTGCTTCATTTCGATCTTGCTGATTTCCGAGCGCTTTTCGTTCAACAGAAACGAGGCTACATCCACCGGAACCTGGCACAGCACCGAAGCAGTGCTGTCTTTGAGCGACTCTTCCTGAATGATGCGCAAAATCTGCAATGCCGAGCTTTCGGTGTCGCGGATGTGGCCGGAACCACCGCAGCGCGGGCAAGGGATGGACGCGCCTTCGGACAAAGCCGGGCGCAGCCGCTGGCGGCTCATTTCCATTAAGCCGAATTTGCTGATGGTGCCAAACTGAACCCGCGCGCGGTCCTGGCGCAGCGCATCGCGCAAACGGTTTTCAACATCCCGGCGGTTGCGCGACTCTTCCATGTCGATGAAGTCAATGACGATCAGGCCGCCCAGGTCACGCAAACGCATCTGGCGCGCGACTTCGTCGGCGGCTTCCAGGTTGGTGCGGGTCGCGGTTTCTTCGATGTCGCCGCCTTTGATGGCTCTGGCCGAGTTGACGTCAACTGACACCAAAGCTTCGGTGTGGTCAATCACAATCGCGCCGCCAGATGGCAATTGCACCGTGCGCGCGTAAGCTGATTCGATCTGATGCTCGATCTGGAAGCGGCTGAATAGCGGCGCGTCGTCACGGTAACGTTTGACGCGGTGCTCATGCTCGGGCATCACGTGGGCCATGAACTGGCGGGCTTGCTCGTAGACGTCGTCGGTGTCGAACAAAATGTCGCCGATGTCGCTGTTGAAGTAGTCGCGAATTGCGCGAATCACCAGGCTGGATTCCTGATAAATCAGGAAAGCGCCCTTGCCGCCCTTGCCGGCACCCTCAATCGCGGTCCAGAGCTTAATCAGGTAGTTCAGGTCCCACTGCAACTCTGGGGCGCTGCGGCCAATGCCGGCGGTGCGGGCGATGATGCTGGAGCCGGCCGGGTATTCCAGCTGATCCATATTTTCTTTGAGCTCGGCCCGGTCTTCGCCCTCAATGCGGCGCGACACGCCGCCGCCGCGTGGGTTGTTCGGCATCAGCACCACGTAGCGGCCCGCCAGCGATACAAACGTGGTCAGCGCTGCGCCTTTGTTGCCGCGTTCTTCTTTTTCGACCTGAACCATCAGTTCCTGGCCTTCGCGGATCACATCGTTGATGCGCGCCTGGTTGACGGGCACGCCAGGTGTGAAGTAATTGCGGGATATTTCCTTGAAGGGCAAAAAGCCGTGGCGGTCTTCACCATAGTCAACAAAACAGGCTTCAAGTGACGGTTCAACGCGCGTGACGACGGCCTTGTAGATGTTGCCCTTGCGTTGTTCGCGCCCTTCAATTTCAATTTCGTAGTCGAGGAGTTTTTGTCCGTCAACAATCGCTAGGCGGCGTTCTTCAGCCTGTGTGGCGTTTACCAGCATCCGTTTCATCGGGTGTTCCTTCAATCATTCGTTGTCTCTACAACCCAAAAATGGGTCAACGATGCCAAAGAAGACGCTGTGCGAACGTGGGGAATTGCCGGAGAGCTTTTAAAGTACCGCGCCCAACTGAAAAATCAGTCAGCGAAGTGGTTCTCAAGCGTAGGCGCGTGGATGGAGTGAGCAGGGGTCAAACAGGCGTTCGCTACTAAATTTGTAGCATGTTCCACCCGATTTTTCTGGAACACAGCCTGATTTATGCCGTGAAACGGGGCTAAAAAGCGCCGTAGGCACATAACAATCAGACCGACCAGTGTTGTCATCGAGGGCTACCTGTTAAAGGACTTGATCTCAGCTGGATCCGTAAGCAGCCCGCTGGGCTACGTACATGGTATTTCCGTAGTTGTATCGCAAAACGTCGACTAGTCTGCAATGCAATGCGCTTGCGGGGTGCCTGGCACCCATCGGTTGGCGGTATTGCCTGCATGGGCATCGACCTTCCAGCATGGCTGTTTGCGGCCTGGGGTTTGGGTCTTTTGACCGGCCCCTTGTTTGTGTGGACTAAACTCCAGACAAATCAACCACTTACAACGTAACGCTAGTGAAACACATTATAGGGGCAGCTTCTGCCGATGCAGCGCAAGCTACGGCGTCAGCCAGCTTTGTCACGGTGGACGAAGATTATGCGGGCCAGCGGCTCGACAATTTTTTGATCCGTCAGCTCAAAGGCGTGCCCAAGACCCATGTTTACCGCATCATTCGCAGCGGCGAAGTACGCGTTAATAAGGGCAGGGCGCAGGCCGACACCCGCGTGGAAACCGGCGATATTGTGCGTTTGCCGCCAGTACGAACGTCCGAACGGGCAGACCAAAAGGCTCAAGCCATCGCCGCCGCCAAAGAGGTGGTGCGCCACGGCGCCAGTTCAACAGTGGGCGGTTATGCTCCGGCGGCCGAATTTCCGGTTCTGTTTGAAGACGACTTTTTACTGGCGATAGACAAACCCGCCGGCGTGGCCGTGCATGGCGGCAGTGGCGTGAGCTTTGGCGTCATCGAGCAACTGCGGATGGCCCGGCCAGAAGCAGACTTTCTGGAACTGGTGCACCGCCTTGACCGCGAAACCAGCGGCATTTTGCTGATTGCCAAGCGCCGCATGGCCCTGAAGCTGTTGCAGGAGCAGTTCCGGGAGCGTGAAACCGATAAGGTCTACTTGGCGCTGACCAGCGGCAGCTGGCCAGCCAACAAGCGCGTGATTGACAAGGCGCTGCACAAATACCTGCTTGAAAACGGTGAGCGCCGCGTCAAAATAGTTGCCAACGAGCATCCGGACGGCATGCGCTCGGTGACGCTGGTAAAGGTGAAGTCAGAAATTGCGGCCAATCCGGCCGCGCCACGTACGCCGTTCAGTCTGCTTGAAGTCACTATAAAAACCGGCCGGACGCACCAGATCCGCGTGCACTTGGCAGGCGAGGGCCACCCGATCGCCGGTGACGACAAGTACGGTGATTTTGAGTTGAACAAGGCACTGCAAAAATCAGTCGCTGGTGCACCCGCTTTAAAACGCATGTTTCTCCACGCCTGGAGCCTGAAGTTCAACCACCCCAAGACGCGCAAAACAATTCATCTGCACGCAGCGCTGCCGGATGAACTGCAACAGTTTTTACCCGGGCGGGCGCAAGACCTTGCAATAGGTGAGCCCGGATAACGTTGCCACGCCCGGCTCATCAGGCCGGGCGACAATAGGGTGATGCAACACCGCAATTTTGACCTGATCGCCTTCGACTGGGATGGCACCCTGTTTGATTCCACCAAAATCATCACCCGCTGCATCCAGGCGGCGGTACGCGATGTGGGCGGAACCGTGCCGACCGACCAGGCTGCAGGCTATGTGATTGGCCTGGGCCTGATGCAGGCGCTGGCCCATGCCGCACCGGATGTGCCGGTTGATAAATACCCGGCGTTGGGTGAACGCTATCGTTACCACTACCAAGCCCACGCCAACGATTTGAGTCTTTTTGAAGGCGTACTGCCCCTGCTCGACGCGCTCAAAGCCCGTGGCCATCAACTTGCGGTGGCCACAGGAAAATCACGTCACGGCCTGGACGATGTACTGCATCGCGTTGAGCTGAAAGGCGTGTTTGATGGGTCCCGCACGGCTGACGAAACGGCGGGTAAGCCAGATCCGCGCATGCTGCGTGAATTGATGGCACAGTTTGATGTAGCGCCTGGCCGTTTGTTGATGGTGGGCGACACCACCCATGATTTGCAAATGGCTGTTAACGCGGGCTGCCCCAGCGTGGGCGTGAGTTACGGTGCGCACGATCCTGCGGCTTTTATGGCCCTGGCACCGCAGTATGTGGCGCATTCCATACCGGCGCTGCATGACTGGTTGCTCGTCAACGGTTAAAGTTCATTTGTTCCATGGACGAAGTGCTGCCCCTTTGTAACAGCCGCGATTTGGTCGAAGGTGGCCAGGCCGTTTCATTTGACATCAACTACGCTGGCCAGACTTCCCGGGCCTTTGCCGTGCGCTTCAAGGGGCAGCCCCACGCTTACCTGAACCGCTGTAACCACGTGGCGATGGAGCTTGACTGGCATCCCAACCGCGTTTTTGACGACAGCGGGCAGTGGCTGCTGTGTGCCAGTCACGGCGCAGCTTACTTACCCGATACCGGCCAATGCGCTGGCGGCCCATGTCACGGGGGGCTGGTGAAAATCACGCTTTCAGAAAATGACGGCGTCGTTTATTGGCATGGTGCTTACAACCTCAAACCGGTTGCGTTTTAATTTTTCTCTAAACTACGCTTATGAATGAACCAAACCGTCCTGATCCGACTGACCCCGCTTTTGATGCTTCCAAAGATCCAAAATTCGATCAAAATACACTCCAAGGCCAATTTAATCAAGCGCAATATGCTCCTGAAAAAGGAGCAAAAAAAGGAGCTACAACAGATGCATCCAGCGCTCCGGGCTGGGAGCGAGTGACGCTTGAAAAGCTGGCGTTTGCCTCGCTTAACGAACAAAAAACCACACGCCGCTGGAAAACCTTCGTCCGCCTGTCCTGGTTGGCCTTTTTCGTCATTTTGGTGTGGATAGCGCTGCACCGGGGCACGCCGGCAAGCGATGCCACTGTGCCGCACACCGCGGTGGTTGAGATCAAGGGTGAAATCGCAGCGGGTGCCGACGCCAGTGCCGAGTTTGTCAATGCTGCGCTGCGTGCTGCATTTGAAGATGAAGGTGCCAAAGCGGTGGTGTTGCTGATCAACTCCCCTGGCGGCAGCCCGGTGCAGGCCGGCATGATGAATGATGAAATCCGCCGTCTGAAAGCCAAACACAAGAAGCCGGTTTATGCGGTGGTAGAAGAAACCTGTGCCTCTGCCGCTTATTACATTGCTGTTTCTGCGGACCAGATTTTCGTCGACAAGGCCAGCATTGTGGGTAGCATTGGTGTGTTGATGGACGGCTTTGGATTCACCGGGCTGATGGACAAGCTGGGTGTAGAGCGGCGCTTGTTGACAGCTGGTGAAAACAAGGGTTTTATGGACCCCTTCAGTGCTCAAAGTGAGAAGCAGCGCGCGTTTGCCCAGACCATGCTGAACCAGATCCACCAGCAGTTCATTGGCGTGGTGAAAGCCGGTCGCGGTAAACGTCTCAAGGAGACGCCAGAAATGTTCAGCGGCCTGTTTTGGACCGGCCAGCAGGCGATTGAACTTGGCTTGGCCGACCAGTTGGGTACTCTGGACTATGTTGCCCGCGAGGTCGTCAAAACCGATGAAATCATCGACTATACCCGCCGCGACAACGTCGCCGAGCGGCTGGCCAAGAAGTTCGGCGCTTCTATTGGCGAAGGCGCCATGAAAGCCTTCAAGGCGATCCCTTCAATTCGCTAAGGGTGGCTGCCAGAAAGCCCTGGCTTCTGGCAGCGTCAACGACCAATGGCAAAAACCGTTGGTAAACCCAAGGGTGCGACGGGGGCACCTTTTTTCCAGCCACCGACCTGCAGACTGCGCGTCCAGGCATTGCTCATGGTCAGGCCGCAACTCAAGGCCAGCCGTGTATTGGCTTGAAGCGTCTGCAGCAAGGCTTGCAGCAACGCCGCATTGCGGTACGGCGTTTCGATGAAGAGCTGCGTCTGGCCGGTTTTCAAGGTTATTGACTCCAGTTCCTTGATACGCTGGGCGCGTTCGCCGCCATCTTGTGGCAAGTAGCCCACAAAAGCAAAATTTTGACCATTGAGCCCACTGGCGGCAAGCGCCAGTATCAAAGACATGGGGCCTGTCAACGGAATCACCTGGATGCCGAGGTCATGCGCCGCCCGCACAACGGAAGAGCCGGGGTCAGCAATAGCCGGCATGCCGGCTTCGCTGACCAGTCCGATGTCACGGCCTTCCATGGCAGCTATCAGCAGTGGACGGGCGTCGAAGTTGCCGTGGTGGTCTCCTTTTTTGTGCACTTCTCTCGGGAGTTCCTGAATTTGCAGCGACTGTACGGGCGTAGCCAGTGGCTGCAGGTCATTGATGCGCTTCAGGTAGGCGCGCGTACTCTTGGCGTTTTCACAGATCCAGCAGGGCAGGCGGGCGGCAATCTGCAATGTGGCCAGAGGCATCACGTCCTGCAGCGGGGCCTGGACATCACAGCCAAAATCAAGGGGGGCGGGCACCAGATAAAGTTTGCCTTTGACTAATGGGTTCATGGAGTAGTTGTGGTGTGTGACAGTAATGAAATGCCTGCTGCGCGGATCATCTGGCAGGTGCGTATCAGGGGAAGTCCGACCAGTGCGGTCGGGTCGTCACTGTCAATGGACGCGAGCAGCGCAATGCCCAGACCCTCGCTTTTGGCGCTGCCTGCGCAGTCATAGGGTTGTTCGGCACGCAGGTAGTTTTCAATCTCGGCGTCGGTCAGATCGCGAAATGTCACGTTGACGGCAGCCAGGCTGTTTTGCTCAAAATCGCTTTCCAGACAGACCACCGACACCGCGGTTTGAAACACCACGGTCTGTCCGCGCATCTGGCGCAATTGCGCCACGGCCTTCTCATGCGTGCCCGGTTTGCCCAAGGGCGTGCCCTTTAAATCGGCGACCTGGTCAGAGCCAATAACCACCGCATGAGGGAACAGGCGGGCGACCGCCATGGCTTTTGCCAGTGCCAGGCGCTGCGCCAGTGCGCGCGGCGTTTCGTCTGCGTGCGGCGTTTCATCAACGTCAGGTGCTGCTACTTCAAATGGAATCCGCAGGCGCTGCAACAGCTCCCGCCGATAGCGTGAGGTTGAGCCCAGCACCAGCGAGCGGGCTTTTAGGGGGCGTACGGAAGGAGAGTTCATGACCTGATTCTCTTACACTGTCGCCATGACAACACACCTTCACGCCAGCAGAGTCAACATGCAAGCCTTTGCCGCAGAGGGCATACCTTTGGCCGGGACCACTCTGCTGCAAAATATGGAGCGCTTGGCGCAGGAAACGCCTGGGCTACAGCCAGATTTGGCTGTGAACTGGCAGGCTAATGCCGAGTTGCGGGCCGGCTCGGGTCCTGAGGCGGATATCTGGCTGTATTTGCAGGCCACTGCGAGCCTCCCCCTGACGTGCCAGCGCTGCATGGGTTTGGTAGAAACGGCCATAGCAGTGGACCAGTGGTACCGGTTTGTGGCCACAGAAGAGATCGCCATGGCCGAGGACGACCAGTCCGAAGAGGACCTGTTGGTCATGGCGCCGCAGTTTGACCTGCTTGCCGTGCTGGAGGACGAGTTGCTCATGGCGCTGCCGTTGGTGCCCATGCATGATCAGTGTCCCGTGGCCCCAGTATTCGGCGTTGGCGATATTGAGCTGGGCAATACCGCCGCCGAAAAACCGAATCCTTTTGCAGTTCTTGCCAAGCTTAAGAAGGAAAAATAATTTTTTAGCAGACGGCAGGTAAAAATATGGGTGCAAAAGACAACAAAATTGCGCGGTTTTGACGTTTGGTGTTCTGTGTGCTCGCCACATCAAAACAGCTCGACCAGCAGGCGCCCAGAAAAAATGACTTATCCGGGCTATAATCAAAGGCTTCGCGCAGTGATATGGTGATTTGAGTGCTCGGGTGATTTCATGCTTTCGATTGGAATCAATGAAATCCAGGTTACTTGCAATTGAAAATCTGATGCGCAATTTACCAACCCCTACTCTGGTGTCATAGCCCATCAGCGTGTTTATCAGGAGCTGACCATGGCCGTCCAGCAGAACAAAAAATCACCTTCCAAGCGCGGTATGCACCGGTCGCACAATGCACTCAACGTGCCGGGTATCGCTGTCGAGTCCACCACAGGCGAGATTCATCTTCGCCACCACATCAGCCCGACCGGTTTTTACCGTGGTCGCAAGGTCTTGAAAACTAAATCAGAAGCGTAACTTAACGCTTTAAGTACTGGCCCGCACTCACCCTGCGGGCCTTTCTTTTGGCTTTTGTTTTATTTTTCGCTTCATTATTCAATTGACTACGCCGGCTCTCTCATGATCAGGATTGCTGTTGATGCCATGGGCGGCGATTTCGGATCTGTCGTAACGATTCCCGCCAGCCTAGCGTTTTTGAGCGGTCATCCAGATGCGGCGCTGGTTCTTGTTGGCCAACCGCTGGTTTTGGCGGCGCATGCGCAGTACGCACAACTGCAGGCACACCCTCGCTGCCTCGTGGTTGAAGCCAGTGAAGTCGTCACCATGGACGATCCCATAGAAATCGCCCTCCGCCGCAAAAAAAATTCGTCCATGCGCGTGGCCATTAACCAGGTCAAGGATGGCGTTGCCCAGGCAGCAGTCTCTGCTGGCAACACCGGGGCGCTGATGGCCATAGCCCGCTATGTGCTTAAAACCATGGATGGCATAGACCGGCCGGCGATTGCGACACAGTTGCCTAACGCGGCTGGTGGGGCGACCACGGTGCTTGATCTCGGCGCCAATGTTGATTGCACCGCAGATCACCTGCTCCAGTTTGCCGTCATGGGGTCTGCGCTCGTTGCGGCCATTACCAATAATGCTGCGCCCAGTGTAGGGCTGCTCAATATTGGTGAAGAGGCTATCAAAGGCAGTGAAATTATAAAAAAAGCCGGGGAACTGCTGCGATCGGCATCTAATTCCGGCGATCTTAATTTTTATGGGAATGTTGAAGGCAACGACATTTTCAAGGGTACGACAGATATTGTGGTGTGCGATGGTTTTGTGGGTAATGTGGCTCTCAAGACCAGCGAAGGTCTTGCCAGCATGATTGGCAGTTTTATCAAGGCAGAGTTTTCGCGCAACATCTTTACAAAAATTGCAGCCATCATTGCCTATCCGGTGCTAACTGCGTTTAAAAACAGAATGGATCATCGGCGTTACAACGGTGCAGCGTTGTTGGGCTTGCAGGGCTTGGTGTTTAAAAGCCATGGTTCAGCCGACGCGTTCGCTTTTGAGCGGGCGCTCAATCGAGCTTATGATGCTGCTCGGAACAATTTGCTTGAGAGGGTGCGAGAGCGCATTGCGCATGCCGCCCCCTTGTTATTGATGGCCAAAGCGTTGCCCGCTGTAGACGCCGTGGCCGCAGCCTCTTCAGCACCAATTGATGCACCGGTCTTCGCACCGACCCACTGACGGACACATTTCATGGCCAGATATTCACGCATCACCGGCACCGGTAGCTATTTGCCACCGCGTCGACTGACCAACGCCGACCTAGCCGCTGAACTGGCAACCCAGGGCGTAGAAACATCTGATGACTGGATTGTCGAGCGCACTGGCATTCATGCTCGCCACTTTGCCGCGTCTGATGTGTGTTGCAGCGACCTCGGTGTAGAGGCTGCCAAAAATGCGCTTGAAGCCGCCGGCTTGAAGCCGTCTGACATTGACCTCATCATCGTCGCGACTTCCACGCCGGACATGGTATTCCCGTCCGCTGCGTGCATTTTGCAAAACAAGCTGGGCATTGCGGGTTGTCCGGCGTTTGATCTTCAGGCGGTTTGCAGTGGTTTTGTCTATGCGTTGACAGTAGCCGACGCCATGATCAAAACCGGTACAGCCACCAAAGCACTGGTCATTGGTGCTGAAGTGTTTTCGCGGATCCTAGACTTTTCAGACCGCACCACCTGCGTTCTGTTTGGCGATGGCGCGGGTGCAGTCGTTCTGGAAGCGTCCGAAACGCCAGGTATCCTGGCGAGTGATTTGCATGCCGATGGCAAGCATGTCGGTATTTTGTGTGTGCCTGGTAATGTGTCGGGCGGCAAGGTGCTGGGTGATGCGCTGCTGAAGATGGACGGTCAAGCCGTGTTCAAGTTGGCCGTGGGGGTGCTTGAGAGCGCCGCGCGCGCAACCCTTGCCAAAGCCAATTTAACGGATGCAGACATAGACTGGCTGATCCCGCACCAAGCCAATATTCGCATCATGCAGAGTACGGCCAGAAAACTGAAGATGCCGCTTGAAAAATTGATCGTCACGGTAGACCAGCATGGCAATACCTCGGCTGCATCCATCCCCTTGGCGCTGGACGCGTCTGTGCGCAGTGGCAAGATTAAAAGAGGTGACACCCTCATGCTGGAAGGCGTGGGCGGTGGCTTCACCTGGGGCGCTGTGCTTCTCAACTATTGAAATGACAGCATGTCGATATCGGCCAGGCTCTGACGTTCAGGAGGCCGCTTGAAACTTAAACCCGCCGGTGCCATCGAGTGTCTGTCTGCCCTGATGTTGCTGCTGGCCTTTTCGCTTGCTGGCTGGAAAATTTTTACGCGCCTGCCAGCTGCAAATTTTGTGGTGGGCGCGCAATCGCCAGAAGCCTCCCCCCGCCCAACGGACGGCGCTCAAAAAGCTGCATCGCCTGCAACAAAGCCCCAGCAACGATCTCCGGATGGCCGGTTCCTGTTTGATGCGCAGTTTGTCTCTGGTGCGCCAGGGCAAGCTGTGCATGCGGCTTCTGTCGTTGAATTGTCGGGTGGGAATTTGCGTGCTGTATGGTTTTCTGGCTCCAGGGAGGGTGCAGGGGACGTGACGGTGCAGACCGCCGTCATGGATGCTTCAACCTTGCAGTGGGGCGCAGAAAGTACGCTTTTTGAAAGGTACCAGATTGAGCGCAGCCTGTGGCGCTATGTAAAAAAAATTGGCAATCCCGTGATTGCCCGCACGCCTGATGGGTCGATCTGGTTGTGGATGGTCAATGTTTCTTTGGGCGGTTGGGCAGGCAGCGCCATCACATGGTCGCGTTCAACAGACGAAGGCATCAGCTGGAGTCAGCCCCGGCGTCTGGTGACCTCTCCGTTCCTGAATATCAGCACGCTGGTCAAAGGTGCGCCTGTCGCTCTGGCGGATGGCCAAATCGGGCTGCCTGTGTACCATGAGTTTGTCACCAAGCTCGGGGAGATTTTGCGTATTGATCCGCAAGGCCGGGTGGTCGATAAGGTCCGTATTCCGGGCAGTCAAACCAGCCTTCAACCGGTGGTCCTGGTGACCGGACCCGAGAATGCACAAGTTTATATGCGCTCCGGTAATGCCAAAGCCCTGATGACATCCATGACGGATGACGCTGGTAAAACATGGTCATCGACTCGTGCGACGTCCTGGCCTAACCCGGATGCCGCCTTGGCTGGCGTGGTCACCCGCGCTGGTGCGCAGTGGCTGGCTTTAAACCCTACGACCAGCCACCGTGAGATCCTCGCGCTGGTACAAGCTGGCAAGGGTGGTAGTTTTGAGGGTGCCTCACCGTGGATTGTTGAGTCATCTGCCACCCCGCAAACCCGCCTTTTGGTACAAGACTACGAACGCCTGCTGGGACGCGAGCTTGGTGCCAGCGGCCTTGGTCAGGAGCAGATTGCCGCCTATGTTGCCAGCGCCAGGCGCCAGCTGTGCGGCCAGGAGAGTTGTTCACAGGAATTCTCCTATCCATATCTGTTGCAAAGCCGCGATGGCTACCTTCACTTGATCTATACCTGGCACCGTACGCGCATCAAGCATATTCGCCTGGATCCTTTGCAGTCCGTGCCAACGGCTCAACCTGTGCTTGCCCATGTTCCCGCCGCTCACTGATTTCGTAGCCCTGTTCGGACTGGACCTAGTGCTGTGCGCCGGGTGCTTGCGGCTGCTGAGCGCCCGGGGCATGGACATGCGCTGGAAAAAGGCGATTACGCTGACTTGTTTTTTGTTGCTGTGGTTTCCTGTTGGAGCCGCTCACCTGCCCGTCCTAGCCTATATCAGAGGTGTCAGCTCGGATTTGAGCGTCACACTGGTTGTGCTTGCCTGCCTTGGACTTCGCCAACGCCTGTCAGAACACTGCGTCCAGCACAGCCGTGAGCGCACCGCAGTCCTGACAGTGGTTGCAGTTGCCGCGCTGTTTCTGTATCCGCTAGCGCTGGGTTGGGGCGACTGGGACGCTTATCGCCCCGGATGGGGCGCGCCCGGCATGTGGGCGATCCTGCTTTTCATCTCGCTGCTGGCCTGGGCCCGGGGATTGCGGCTTTTACCCACAATCGTGGGCCTGGCCTTGCTGGCTTGGACGGCTGGTGTGCTGGAGTCCACAAACCTTTGGGATTACCTCATGGATCCCT
This sequence comes from Polaromonas sp., assembly GCA_025352405.1. Classification (GTDB taxonomy): domain Bacteria; phylum Pseudomonadota; class Gammaproteobacteria; order Burkholderiales; family Burkholderiaceae_C; genus Polaromonas. The sequence continues at coordinate 2,080 of JANXTM010000222.1, read as the reverse complement.
GGCTGTCTATTTTCGCTATCTCTCACTGTGTCAGGATTGCCAGTAAAAAAATACCGGGATGGTCGGATCGGGCGGCACCGCGTGTGCCGTCCCCATCAACGCCGGCATAAAAAGCTTGTATGTTTTCTCGAAATGTGGACGAGTACTTCTCGGCCCGTGTGATCACTGGAGTCATTATTTTGTTACCGTTCGCTTTTGTTTTTCCGGGCCAGGGTTCCCAGTCGGTGGGCATGTTGGACGCCTGGGGTGATCACCCCGCTGTCAAGCAAACATTGGCTGAGGCTTCTGACGCACTGGATCAGGACATGGCTTTGCTGATTAAAAAAGGCCCTAAAGAAACGCTGGCGTTGACGACCAATACGCAGCCAGTGATGCTGGTCGCAGGGGTGGCCGCGTACAGGGTGTGGATGGCTGAAACAGCAATTCCCCCTGCGGTAGTGGCGGGGCATTCTTTGGGTGAGTATTCAGCGTTGGTGGCTTCCGGCGTGATGTCGCTCTCGCAAGCTGCTCCGTTGGTGCGCTTTCGCGCGCAGGCGATGCAGGATGCAGTGCCCGTAGGCGTCGGTGCGATGGCTGCGATTTTGGGACTCGATGCGAATAAAGTGATAGAAGGTTGCACCGAGGCGCTGGCTACTTTTGGCATTCATTCCACCGAAGTGGTCGAGCCTGTCAATTTCAATGACCCCCTGCAAACTGTCATCGCCGGCAGCAAGGCTGCAGTAGACAAAGCCTGCGAGATTTTGAAAGCCAGAGGCGCCAAACGCGCCCTGCTGTTGGCCGTTTCCGCACCTTTTCATTCCAGCCTGATGAAACCGGCGGCACAAGCGCTGAGGGAAAGGCTCGCTGCGGTAGTGCTGGCCACACCCCTGATACCGGTCATCAACAATATCGATGTTGCGATGGAAACCGAAGCGGACTGCATTCGTGCCGCACTGTACCGGCAGTCATTTGGCCCTGTTCGTTGGGTAGAATGCGTCCGCGCCATCAAGGCGCGGGGCGTGACTCGTATTGTTGAATGCGGGCCGGGTAAAGTGCTGGCGGGTCTCGTCAAAAGGATTGATCCAGCGTTGACGGGTGCGTCCTTGTTTGATCCAGCCTCGCTGGCGGATGTGAAGGAACTATTGGCATGAGCGAATCAAAATTTGAAGGTCAGGTTGCATTGGTCACAGGTGCGTCGCGCGGCATAGGCGCTGCGATTGCGCTGGAGCTCGCCCAAAAAGGCCTGGTGGTCATTGGAACCGCCACCAGCGACGAAGGGGCGGCCAAAATCACACAAACCCTTTCTGCTTTCCCCGGTTGTGTTGGCGCGAACCTGAATGTGAATGAAGTTGTGGCGGCAGAAGCGCTGATTGACCGCATCGTCAAGGAACACGGTGGTTTGCAAGTGCTGGTCAACAATGCTGGCATTACCCGTGACATGCTGGCGATGCGTTTGAAGGACGATGATTGGGACGCCGTACTCGACACCAACCTGAAAGCTGTCTTCCGTATGAGCCGGGCTGTCATGCGGACCATGATGAAGCAGCGTTATGGCCGCATCATCAGCATCACATCGGTGGTGGGGGCGTCGGGTAACGCGGGGCAGTCCAATTACGCGGCAGCCAAAGCCGGTGTGGCAGGCATGACGCGTGCGCTGGCGCGTGAACTGGGCTCGCGCAACATTACTGTCAATTGCATTGCACCAGGTTTTATTGAGACCGACATGACGGCGAAATTGCCTGAGGCGCAACACAAAGCGCTGCTGGGGCAAATTCCGCTCGGCCATCTCGGCAAGCCGCAAGATATTGCGCACGCTGTGGCGTTTGTGGCGAGTCCGCAGGCGGCTTATATTACAGGTCAGGAAATACACGTTAATGGCGGCATGTACATGTAGTAGTGGTTAGATCTGGCAGGAGATGCCTGCATTTTTAATAGCATGAGTGCAGCAAGCTTGTAGCGATAAAACATAGCAAATCGACGCCGGTTTTTATCCGTCCGGCCCGGTGCTTAGGGCAACGACTCTAACGCGGTAAAATCACGGATTAATTTACAACCCTCAGAGGGAACTATGAGCGATATCGAAGCACGTGTTAAGAAAATC
>JANXTM010000136.1 GCA_025352405.1 Polaromonas sp. | reverse complement strand
GCTGGCGGTTGTTGCCGCGCTGAATGACGTGGTGCGGATAACCAGCAAGGGTCAGGCGGGGTAATCTAGCCATACAGGCTCGAGCCTTTCAAGTTTGGGCAAACAAGGCCAGCCAACGCATGGCGTCACTGCTTGCAATTTGCGGTTTGGCTAATGGTCCGGGACATGGTTTCAACAATCGCTGCAGCCAGTTCCGGGTAGCCGCCATGCATATTGCCAGGGCCGCCGTAGCCGCGCTCATCGGCAAGATCCGGGAAGTTCTGACCGGCCCGGATGTTGAGCGGATCAGCGTTTGGCCCAAATATGGCTTTGTAGCGGCTAATAACAACGTAGCCCAGCTCGGGTGCCTGGTCGTAGATGACCTTGTTACGGGCGTTCCAGCCTGCCACCTGGGTAGATATTGTGGCGCCAATATCTACCCAGTAATAGACCGCTCGGGGGGCGATAAGTTTAAGTTTCTTGACGAGCAGCCGTTGACTGTCTGCGAACGAGCTTTCCATTTGATTGGTACCCAAAATGATAATAATAACGCCCGAATTTGCAATGTACGCGCTGTCGATATCGACGCTTTCCAGTGCGGACCTGTTGATTTGAATACCCGGCGATGAGATGGACCGGCCCGTGTCGTAGCTGATTTTTGACGGCCCACCCAGTTGTTCCTGCAGGCGTTTTTCAAGTCCTTCGGCATGCAGGCCAAATCCGATGGAGTCCGCCAGCACATAAGATGAGATGCCCGACGATTTTTGGGCCGATGCATCAACGAGTTTGTCAATGCAGCCTGCAGGCTTTACAGGTTGCAGCGCTACCTGCCCACTGGCCGCCTGCTTTAGTCCAGGCAGTGCGGGGGTCTGCGCTGCCACGACAGCAATCATGAAAGGCGCGATGGCCAACATTGCGCATGCGCGCGCGCAAAGGCAATAGTTTTTCACAGCAAGCATTGAGCTCATTCCTTTACCCTGATTTGACGATGGCCAGTCGACCACGGTTAAACGCCTGCATTTTATGATTTGTTGGCCTTCCCATAAAAAAACCCCGGCTGGCAAAACCAAACCGGGGTCGGCGGCGAGCGTGAAGCTCATGCCGTCTGGTTTTGCACAGGAGAGAGGAGTCGTCCCACAGTGCAATGGAGGCAATTGATTGCCTCCAGTTTTACCGGGGTTGGTTACCCGATAGATGCCCAACTTAGCCGGACAAGCGCAGGTTAAACCTTCTGCTGGCGACATGCAAGGCAAAATTTTCAATCGCCAGCTGGACTGCGATTGCTGAACCATGCGAAAAACTTTATTTAGGGCAACGCATCAAAAAAAGCCTTTATGGACCATTGATTTTAGACTTTTTGGCAAAAAACAGGGATTTAAATTGAATAATTTGCATAACAAACAGTTTTGTTATTGTTGACAGGTTATTAAAGAGCCCAATAGAATCCGCAAAGTCCCGACAAGCAAGGGACAACCCGCATACGCTGCCTCAGTCCACACACCGACTTGCAGCGTTGATTCAGGGTCAACACCGACAAGGCCGACATACGGCACAACTTGGTTCGATGGCGACCCAATCAAAGCCTGCTTGACCCCTATGGTCCGGCACGCGCAAGAAAAGGAGTGCTATGACAGCGCTGGTAAATTCAACCCTCGGGCTCCGCCTTGGGGTGCATCTGAAAAGTGTACGCAGCAGCCTTGCCAACATTGCCGATGACATTGCTCAAGGTTTTTTCGAAATCAGCCACAACAGCTTTGCTTTGCTGGGCCTGGCGGTGGTGTTCGGCGTTATCACGCTGACGGCCCGACCCGACCTGCGTGAAGCCGGTGAGTTCAAGCTCATGACGTGGTTGCAGGAAAGGCGAGACGTCGCCATTGGCTTCACCGAGCCCGATGCGATAGACAGGGCCACGGCGGCCAATCCCAAGGACCTGCCCAAACAACAGGCAGCGGTCGCCTTCTGGCTAAGCCGTAAGTACAATGTGGCGCCAGAGCCCTTGAGCGTTTTGGTGGCCGAAGCTTTTGAAATCGGCCAAAAAGCCAAACTCGACCCCACCCTCATCCTGGCCGTCATGGCCATTGAGTCAGGATTTAACCCATTCGCCCAAAGCCCGGTGGGTGCCCAGGGCCTGATGCAGGTAATGACCCAGGTACACCAGCAAAAATACGAAAACTTTGGCGGCAAGCTCGCAGCCTTTGACCCGGTCACGAACCTGCGGGTGGGCGTCAAGGTACTGCAGGAATGCATTGCCCGGGCCGGTTCAGTTGAGGGCGGCCTTAAATACTATGTGGGCGCAGCCAATCTTGAGAGCGATGGCGGCTACGCCGGAAAAGTGATTGCGGAACATTCACGGCTGCTGGCTGTGGTGGGCGGCAGAGGGGCTGCTCCATCACCGTTTCATGCTGCACCACCACGGTCAACACCGTTGCCTGTGGCGATTCCGGTCAAATCAGAACCCGTCGAAGCCAGCGAAAAAGTAGCGGCCCTGGCCAGCTCCTGAAGACAAGCTGCGAACAGCCCTTCAGGGTTCTTTTAACAGCGCTGCGGTACACTTGAATGGTGCGCAACTGGCGATAGGCACAGCGGACCCCAGCGGTCCCTGCTGCTGACGTGGGACACCACTGGGAACCGCACCGCTGGCATAGATTTGCAACAATCACAACAGCGTTTAGCCGTTCGCCTGGGCCGCCCTTGTTTTATTGCAACCAAGATAACAACAGGGACCACGTCTTTAAAGACTGCCGCCAGAAAGCTCACCATGTACGACCGCAATATTCTTGTTGAACAAACCGACCCCGAAATCTTTGCTGCCATTCAAGCCGAAAATATTCGCCAGGAGCAGCACATCGAGTTGATCGCGAGCGAAAACTACGCTTCCCCGGCCGTCATGGCCGCGCAGGGCTCGCAGCTCACCAACAAATACGCTGAAGGCTACCCTGGTAAGCGCTATTACGGCGGCTGCGAATTCGTGGACATTGCCGAGCAATTGGCAATTGACCGGGTTAAACAACTCTACGGCGCAGACGCTGCCAACGTGCAGCCGCATTGCGGTGCATCAGCCAACCAGGCTGTGTTTCTGGCTTTTTTAAAGCCCGGCGACACCATCATGGGCATGAGCCTGGCTGAGGGCGGGCACTTGACGCACGGCATGCCGCTCAACCTAAGCGGCAAGTGGTTCAACGTCGTGTCTTACGGCCTGGATGCCAAAGAAGAAATTGATTACGACGAGATGGAGCGCAAAGCCCACGAAAGCAAGCCCAAACTCATCATTGCAGGCGCATCCGCGTACAGCCTGCGCATTGACTTTGCACGTTTCGCCAAGGTGGCCAAAGACATCGGTGCGATTTTCATGGTCGACATGGCGCATTACTCCGGCTTGATTGCCGGCGGTGTGTACCCCAACCCGGTGCCGCACGCTGATGTGGTCACATCCACCACCCACAAAAGCCTGCGTGGCCCACGCGGCGGCATTATTTTGATGAAAGCCGAGCATGAAAAAGCCATCAACAGCGCTGTTTTTCCGGGCCTGCAGGGCGGCCCGCTGATGCATGTGATTGCGGCCAAAGCCATCGCCTTCAAGGAAGCGCTGGCGCCAAGCTTTAAAGACTACCAAACCCAAATACTGAAAAATGCCGTGGTGATGGCCGAAACCTTGGTGCAACGCGGCCTGCGCATCGTCAGCGGTCGTACCGAAAGCCACCTGATGCTGGTGGACTTGCGCAGCAAAAATATTACAGGCAAAGAAGCCGAGGCAGTGCTGGGCAGCGCCCACATGACCATCAACAAAAACGCGATCCCCAAAGACCCAGAAAAACCAATGGTCACCAGCGGTGTGCGCATTGGCACCCCTGCCATGACCACGCGCGGTTTCAAAGAAGAAGAAGCCCGCATGACGGCGCACCTGATTGCTGACGTGCTGGACAACCCGCGGGACCAGGTCAACATTGAAGCGGTGCGCGCCAAGGTGCATGCTTTGACGAGCCGATTCCCGGTTTACCGCTGAAATTATCCGGCTGTGTTGCCTCTGCAAGCAGACGAACGGTTTTTCTTCGCTATATTTTCGATAGCGTAACGCCCCCGCATTTGCTACCGAAACGACATAAACAGCTATTTATTTCAGATTACACATCATGAAATGCCCTTTCTGCGGCCACCTTGAAACTCAGGTTGTCGAGACCCGTATTTCAGAAGATGCAGACTTCATACGCCGCCGCCGCCAGTGCGGCGCGTGTGAAAAGCGCTTCACCACTTACGAACGACCTGACGTCACTTTTCCGGCCATCGTCAAAAAAGACGGCCGCCGCATTGAATACAAACGCGTCAAGATCCTCGGATCCATGAACCTGGCACTACGCAAGCGCCCCGTGAGTACGGAGCAGGTTGACTCCGCCATCGAGCGCATCGAAGAAAAACTCCTGAGCCTGGGCGTGCGGGAAGTCGCATCCAACCGCATTGGCGAACTGGTCATGCGCGAACTGAAAAAACTCGACAAGGTGGCTTACATACGCTTTGCCAGTGTCTACCGGAGTTTTGAGGATATTGACGAGTTCAGGGCGCTGGTGGATGAGGTCAAGCGATAAAGCCAGCATCGGGGCTTGGGCCAGCTGAAAAATGTGCATTTCTGCTGATCGGTCGCTTCGGCTAGACAAGCGGTCGAGGCGGACGATCAAACTGGAGACCGCCGGTTTTACCATTGAGGAATGCCGATCTGCTACACATCTCACTTGTTTCAAGCAAAAAACGGAATACCTAACTGCACCAGACGCACTAGAAAAGGTGTTGCTGGCTTTTCGCTGGTCGAAGTTCTGGTATCTATTGTTATTCTGTCATTCGGGTTGCTTGGCATGGTGGGGCTGCAAGCTGGCGCATTGAAGGCTAATCGGGAAGCGCGCCTCCAGTCCGTTGCCAGCAGTATGGCCACAGAATTGGCCGAAATGATGCGGGGCAACAAAAGCGTTTCTCTGGCTACAGGCACTGCCAATCCCTATCTTGTCAACCTGACAAACTCAACAGGCGCCACAGCACTTGCACCAGCTACGGCGGCTTATTGCCTGGTTGTAGGCAGCGCCGCTTGTACTAGTGATTTAGCCATCGCAAATGCCCAGATGACAGACTGGCTCAGTCGACTCGACACCCAACTTCCCGGGGCTCGCGTAGTGGTGTGCCCGGACTCCGCACCCTTTGATTCCAGCGGTCTGCCCGTATGGGCCTGCGGTACGGGCGCGAACGCCACCCTTGTTATCAAAATCGGCTGGACGCGCAGTTCAACCAATCGCGCCAATACGGGCGATGCAGCATTTGACCGCTCAACTGTGCCATCTATCGTGTTACCCATCACGCCGGGGGTTGCGTGATGCACAGCGCGACAAACTCTTTGCAGCGCAAACCAGACGGAACGGCAAAGTTTCGTGGCGTAAGACATAGTGGCTTCACACTCGTGGAACTGCTGGTCGGACTTGCTATCAGCACCGTGATCGCAATTGCCGCCATATCGGCCCTTACCGTCAGTCGCCAAGGTTTCACAACGGCTGACGCGGCGTCGCAGCTACGTGACAATGCCCGGTTTGCAACTTCATTTATTCAACGCCTGGGCGTTCAGGCGGGTTTTAAAGACGTAGCTTTTGCCGCGACGAATTGGACGGCTGCTGACATAGCGAATCCAACGCCGCCCATTAGTGGCTTTAACAATGCGCTGCCTTCCTCATCAGATCCTTTCAATGCAGCAAGTACCCGAACCACCGGTTCAGTGGGGTTCGGCAGCGATGTGTTGATATTGCGCAACCAGGTGGCAGAAACATTTCCAGGCTCAGGGGTTAACGACCAGTCAATCATTGATTGTTTGGGAAACCCGCCAGCCTCCAGTACTGTCGCAACAGACAGAAGCCCGGTCACTGCAAGTGCAATTTATGTTGACATCAGCAAAGGTGAGCCATCGCTAATGTGCAGTACCGGTCCAGGCGTAAGTCAACCCATTGTTCAGGGCGTCGAAAATTTTCAGGTTTTGTACGGCGTCAATTCCCTGTCCAGCGGCACGATTGACTACAAGGCCGCCGATACCTACCTGAGAGCGGACCAGATGACGGCAGCGACTGCCGCGCTCACAAACGACAACTGGCGCAAGGTGCGCAGCCTGCGCATTGGCATGGTTATCCGCGGCCCCATCGGATCTTCACAAGATCGCCAGACCCAAACCTTCTACCCCTTTGGCCTTGCCAAGGAGTCGTCCAGCGGTACGCCGGGCTTTGCCATGTCAACCCTTGACACGGATACATCTCCCGACGCGGGTACACGGTTTACGCCAACCGTTGATGGGCGCATGCGCCAGGTTGTGACGCTAACGGTCCATCTGCGCAATGACCAGGGCAAATAACATGCATTCAACCACGCCATCGGCTCGAATGCGCTGCAAAGGCACCAGGCAGCGGGGCGCCTCACTCATCGCGGTCATGATCATTTTGACCATCGTCTCACTGCTTGGCGTGGCCGCCATACAGGTGTCCATGCTAAGCGAGCGAGGTGCACGAAATGACCGCGACCTGCAGCTTGCCTGGCAATCCGCTGAGGCCGCGCTGGCCGATGCAGAAATTGATTTATGGGCCACAAATGCATCGAGCAACTCAAGACAATCTACTTTTAAACCGGTGGCCAATCTCTCCGCTTTTGCCACTGGGTGCGGCATCAGCAGCACCAATCGGGGACTCTGCGCACTGGTCAGCAGCGGGAAACCGGCGTGGCTGACAGTTGACTTCACAACAACAGGAAGTTCTGCACCAACCATCGAATACGGCACATTCACAGACGGTGCTTTTGCCGCAGGTGGGCTGGGCGTGCAACCAGCGCAAAAGCCACGTTATGTTGTTGAGGTCATTCCTGACCCAGGAGAGCGCGACGCGGGCAGCACAGACAGCAAATATATTTTTCGCGTGACAGCCATGGGTTTTGGACCTCGTTCAGAAATCCAGGCGGTGCTGCAAATGCTTTATAGAGATTAAGAAACGACAGGCACGCCATGCACAACTTGATTCCCAGCCATTTGACTGCGGCAGCAGGCACCTCAAAGACGGCGTTGCAACTTCATAAGTTCAGCCACTCAAAACTTATCATGCTCGTCCGCCGGCGATGGTTGCCTCTGGCGATACTGGCACTCACTGCAACTGCCACTGTGCTGGTGATTGGTCAAACCGCCACACCCAAAACCATCGCCTTGTCGAGTGACCCGTTGTTTGCCAATGCGACCAGCGACAAACCAGCCATGGCACTGGCGCTGTCAGTGGAATACCCTACCGTTGGTGCCCAGTATCGGGACGCTAACTATTCAAACACCAACGAGTATTTGGGTTACTACGATGCCGAGAGTTGCTACAGATACAACGACGCACCCACCGAGTCTCGCCCCACTGGCGTGCCCGTAGCTGACTACAAACGCTTTGACCGCAGCGGCGCTGCCACTTTGCGTAAATGTAGCGACGCCTTTAGTGGTAATTTCTTGAATTGGGCGACCAGCTCATCTATCGACATGTTGCGCCTGGCGCTGTCAGGTGGCGATCGCGTAGTTGATACTGTCGGCACCAGCACCATTCCCAGCCTCACGATATTGCAGCGCGCCGTGCTGCCCAACGGCGACCCGACCTGCATGTGGAACAGTAGCAGTAACTTCCCAGCCAAACAATTGCCGAGAGCTGGCGGAACATCCGGGAGCGCGTACTTCGGTGCTGTTCCCCTATCCATGCAAACCGGCGCAGGAACAAACGACATTTGGGTTGCCAACACACTGAACCAGATTTATTTTGGCACTGCCTCAGGAGGCGGATGTGGCAATACAGGCACATATACGCTCGGCGTTACCAGCGCAACCAGTGGCTTTGGGCCTATCACTAATCCCTACCTCACCCGCACCACGGCCTATGCCGGATTTGGTAGCCCAGCCACCGCCTGCGCAAGCGAGAACGGCACCTGCAGTTTCACGGGTGTCAAAGAGGTCTTGTATGGTGCCCAAGGTACCAGTAGCAGCAATGGTGGCTGGATAGTCTTTCCCGCATCCAACGGTGTGGCCTGCTCCAACAATTTCAGCGGCGCATTTGTGGATCCGGCCCCTGGAACCGGTAAAAATTGTTACATCCGGGACTACACAGGCACATGGACTCCGCCGGCCAGTGGAATCACCAGTGACGCCTTCTTTTATTCACGGGTCCAAGTGTGCAATATTTCCACTGCGACGCCCGCCACGTTGCTGGACAACCGCGACTATGGCTTGTGTACCCAATACCCAAATGGCTTTTATAAACCAACGGGCAGCATTCAAAAATACAGTGACCAGCTTCGCTTGGCAGCATTTGGTTATTTGATGGATCAGACGCAGAGCAGCAACGGCAGCGGGCGCTACGGTGGCGTGTTGCGCGCACCCATGAAATTTGTGGGCGCCAAGACTTTTGACGAATCCGGGCTTGACAACACGCCCAGCGGCGGCAACCCTAAAGCCGAGTGGGATGCAAACAGCGGCGTTTTCAAAACCAACCCAGATGGGGACACGACGCAGACCACACCGATTAGCGGCGTCATCAACTACCTGAATAAGTTTGGGCGCACCGGGCCAACGGCTGGTCGATATAAAATCTATGACCCGGTCGGAGAGCTTTACGGCGAAGCCTTGCGCTACCTGCAAGGGTTGAGCCCGACAACCGTGGCAGTTTCCAGCATCAGCACCGATATGTATGACGGGTTTCCAGCGTTCGCTACCTGGACCGACCCTTACGGGGGCTCCCGCACCAGTAGTAGCGATTACTCCTGCCTAAAAAGCAACATCGTAGTGGTGGGAGACGTTAATACGCATGACAGCAACAGGCTCCTCACGCGCACGACAGACGTGACGAATAACTTGCAAGATTTCAGCGCCTGGAAAACCACTGTTAATAACTTTGAATCAAATACTGCCAGCACCTATGTAGATGGACAGAGTACGTCGCGTACCACAGGAAACCCGAATACTCCCAATACCAGCAGCCAAACCACGGCGTCTGGGTCCCAGGTTTTGACCGGTCAGGCCTACTGGGCCCATACCCACGACATCCGTGGCACTGGCTGGACGGCTGGCTCGGGCCCCAGCCTGCAGAGACCAGGGCTGCGCGTCAAATCCTACTTTTTTGACGTGAACGAGGGCAGCAGTTCAAATAGCGCGAGTTACAGGCAAAACCAAAACCAGTTTTTTACCTCAGCCAAATACGGTGGTTTTGAATCTGATGCGTCCAACATTGGCGGCAAGCCGTACAACACCTACGGCAACCCCTTCAAACGCCAAGATGGCACGAATGACAACAACGTCTGGCAAAACACTGCAACGCCCGGCGATGCCAGCACTTATTACCTTTCCAGTAGTGCACGCGGTACCCTTACAGCGTTTGACACGATTTTTAGCCGTGCCTCTACGGCGGCGAAGAGTATCGCGGGTATTGCAGCGTCCAGTAAAAACTTCGACTACTCTGGCAGCACGGCATTCCAGGGTGCTTTTGACACCTCAGACTGGAGCGGTGATGTCACCGCCAAGGCACTCATACTGAACAGCGCCAACCAACTCTCGGTCAGCGATACAGTACTGTGGAGTGCCGCCGCCCGACTGAACAACTTGTCGTCTCCATCGACCACAAGAAATATTGTGGTGGGTAGGCCGGGCGCCAGCTCCAACCCCATTGCCAGCGCATTCACGTGGACAGACATTGATACCGCCATGAAATCGAATTTGGCACTGGCAACTCCCAGTGCTACTGCGGACCTGCTTGGGCAAGACCGGCTGAATTTTCTGCGCGGTGACAACTCAAAAGAAGGTTCAACCTTCAGAACGCGCTCCAAGCTGATCGGTGATATTGTCAATTCTGGTGTGGTTTACTCTGGTCCACCATCTACTAACGTATCTGGCGACAATGGGTACTCTGCTTTCTACGCAACCAACACAAGCCGTACACCAGCGGTTTTTGTGGGTGCCAACGACGGTATGCTGCACGCCTTCAATGCCACAACCGGAGATGAGCTGTTTGGCTACATTCCAAGCTGGATGGGGCCGAAATTAGCCGCGTTGACCAGCACAACCTACGTCAACAACCACCAGAGCTATGTCGACGCATCGCCAGTTGTTGCAGAGGCGCAGGTGGGTGCGACCAATACCGCAGCTGACTGGAAGTCGGTATTGGTGTCCGGAACAGGTGCTGGAGGCCCCGGCGTTTTCGCGTTGGATGTTACCAACCCTGGCGCGTTTTCTGCATCCAAGGTGATGTGGGAATTTACCCGCCTGGACGATGCAGATCTTGGCTATGTAGTCGGTCGTCCGCAAATTGTAAAAATGAAAACCAGTGCACCTGGCGCAGCGGCGACTTTTAGATGGTTTGCCATGGTCGCCAGTGGCGTCAATAACTATGCAGCTGACACATCTGGCGCATTTATCGGGGCAACCATCAATACGTCCGGAGGTGCCCCGGCACTCTTTCTATTGGCACTTGACAAACCTGTAGGTGCAGCCTGGACAGCCACTGGTGGGTCCCCGAACTATTACAAAATATCGGTCCCTACTGACAGTACTTTGAGCGCAACCAACGGGCCAGGCCTGATTAATTTCAAGCCGAATTTGGGCAGTGTCAAGGAAGTTACGCAGGTCTATATGGGCGACTTGCACGGTAAGCTCTGGAAGCTCGATTTCTCGCTCCAGGGTATGACGAACTGGACAATGAGCAAGCTTTCCTCCTTCAAAGACAGCACCACATTGATCGCCTATCCGCTGTTTACAGCACAGACAGGCAGTGGCGCGGTGCAGTCAATCACGATGCCGCCTACGGTAGTAACCGGACCTGTAGTGAGCGGGCTAAAAACCTATTACGTTGCGTTTGGTACAGGCAAATATCTTGAAGCTTTTGACAAGACGTCCACCGCTCAAAATACGCTGTATGCAGTGTATGACAACGCCACAACAACAGCCGACACCAGCCCGCACGGCAGCAGCGTGATTTCAGGCCGTGCCCGCCTCAAAGCGGGAACCGCCAATGCCACAACAGGGGTAGTCGCAGTGGGTGCGTTTAGCTGGGGTCGCCCGCTGACAGACGCAGACACCACACAACGCGCTGGCTGGTACGCAGACTTTGCCACCTCGGGCGAACGTCAAATCGGCAAAGCCACTGTGTTTGGTGACTTCCTGACTTTCGGTTCGTTAATTCCCGCTTCTGCGGGCGCAACGGGCTCGTGCACGGCAGGCGGTGGAAGCGGTAACTCTTACATTGTCAACATTGATACCGGCAACGGCGCATTCAAGGCGTCAACGGTGGGCTTGCTCGGCGAATCGTTGTTGGCTGAACTATTACCGGCTACGTCGTACACCACAACGGACTCGACCGGTCGCAGATACAAAACCATTACCAAGCAGCTCGTGCAGCAAGGCTCGCTGGGTATTGGTAGCAGCACAACGGATGCCATAACGAGTACATTCGTCACTGGCCGGTTGAGCTGGCGCCAGATCAACAACTATCAAGACCTGAAGAACGCACCATGACTCAAAAAAACCAGCGCGGTTTCACATTGATTGAAGTGTTGATTGTGGTCGCCATCGTTGGAATTCTGGCGAGCATTGCGTATCCGGCTTACTCTGCTTCGGTTATCAAGGGAAAGCGCGCGCAGGCCAGAACGGCTGTTGCCGAGCTGCTTCAGCAGCAAGAACGCTACATGACCCAGAGAAACGCCTATCTGGAGTTCACAACCACCATTAGCGGCGCGGCCGTTAGCACGGCGCCCACCACAGCGTCCTCCACGTTTAAGGTCTATGCCGGAGACTCGGTTGCTTCTGCCTCCTATAAACTTGAGGCAAGCTGCTGTTACGGCACCTGCGTTTCAGGCACCGTGCCAACCATTAACGATTGTGTCCGGGTCAATGCCACCCCGATTCCTTCCACAGCAGATCCAGAAGTCAGCGTTTTAAGCATGACCAGCACAGGTATTAAAAGCTGCAGCGGAACGACCAGCAATGCGGCGTTGTGCTGGCCATGAGACAGCGCCAAAAAACCATGGACGGCTTCACTCTCATAGAGCTGATGGTCACGCTGGCGATTGGCGTGGTCCTCATGATGGTTGCGGTTCCCAGTTTTATTACCTACAAAAAAAATGCCGAACTTACTTCAGCCACGAACACCCTGCTGGCAGCCATCAACTCAGCGCGCGGCGAGGCCATGAAACAAGGTGTCAATGCCATGGTTGTTCCCACCGACAACGGTTCTGCATGGTCCGCTGGCTGGGTCGTTTTTGTTGATAAAAACAGATCTCAAAGTTACACCACTACAGACACGCTGGTGTTGGTACAACCGGCACCACCTAGTTACATCACCATTACTGGCAACAAAAACGCCGCGCTCTCAACGCCATACATCATGTTTGACTCGTCCGGATACCCCAGGTCAAAAGCCGTCTCCAGCGGCGGTGCGACAGGTTTAGGAAATCTCACAATGACATTGACGCGAAACGACACGAGCGGTGCCGAGGCGATAGAGCAAACCCGCCTGATTATTATTGCAAACACTGGTCGTGCGCGCAGCTGCAAGCCGCTCAGTTCAGCAGACAGCAACTGCTCGGCATCCGCAACAAGCACAGCGAACTAAACAGACAAAAGCCAGCGCAGGCATCCAGTTTGTTCACCCACAAAGACTTCTCTTTACTCGCAGCAGCTCAAGCCCAGAGCGCGCTTTTACTGTCCTCACCCAACCCTCGGGTAGGCTGCATCCTCGCGACCGCAGCTGGCGTGCTCCTCGGTCAGGGGCACACCCAAACCGCAGGCGGCCCGCATGCGGAGGTCATGGCACTCAGGGATGCCGCAGCCAGAGGCCATCAGATCACCGGCGCCACGGCCTACGTTACGCTGGAGCCTTGCTCCCACCACGGCCGAACGGGCCCGTGTTGCGATGCCCTGATAGCTGCAGGCATCAATAAAGTAGTTGCATCCATTGCCGACCCCAACCCATTGGTTTCCGGTCAGGGCTTTGAGCGTCTGCGCGCGGCTGGTGTTGAGGTGGTGGTTGGCCCAGGGGCAGCGGAATCACGGGAGTTGAACATTGGGTTTTTCAGCCGAATGATTCGCAAAACGCCGTGGGTACGCATGAAAGTGGCGACGTCTCTGGATGGTAAAACCGCGCTGCTCAATGGCCAAAGCCAATGGATCACGGCCAGCGCTGCACGTGCAGACGGGCATGCGTGGCGGGCACGCAGTTGCGCGGTACTCACAGGCATAGGCACCATACTTGAAGACAACCCGCGCCTTGACGTGCGGCTGGTGGCTTCGCCGCGTCAACCGCATTTGGTTGTGGTTGACAGTCAGCTCCTAACGCCACCAAATGCTCTTATTTTTCAAGCAGATCGCCAGATATTTATTTACACATGTGTAGAAAATGAGCTTAGAAAAATTGCGTTGGAAGCATGCGGGGCCAAGGTTATCTACCTGCCCGGCGCTAACGGCAAGGTGGACCTTGCGGCCATGCTGCGGGACCTTGCGCAGCGGGAAGTCAATGAAGTCCATGTAGAAGCCGGCCACAAACTCAACGGATCGCTTGTCCGCGAAGGTCTGGTGGATGAATTACTGATGTACATCGCACCCAAGCTGCTGGGCGCTGGGCAGGACCTGGCATCGTTCGGCCCATTGCAACGCCTGGAAGATGCTGTCGATCTGGTCTTTACGTCAACCGAGATGGTGGGTGCCGATTTGCGTGTCCGGGCCCGTATCGCCGGTCGAAACCAGTTTTAACACTGCGGTGAAAGCGGTTTAGTTACTGATTAGTGCCCTTCCCCGCCGCAATGCCTTGAATCCCTGCGAAAATACATCCATGTTTACCGGAATTATTACCGGCTTGGGGCGCATCGTCGCCATCCATAGCCTGGGCAGCTCTTCAAACCATGGCAAGCGCCTCACCATCGAGGCACCTGCGGGCTACCTTGATGACGTGGGCCTGGGCGACAGCATTGCACTCAATGGTGCCTGCATGACGGCAGTCTCGCTGGACCTCGCCAAGCAGCAGTTTTCAATCGACATCTCGGCGGAGTCGCTGGCTAAAACAAGTGGTCTGGCCGGAACCGAAATCGGAACCGGCACCATCAACCTCGAAAAAGCACTGCGCGCCCATGACCGTCTGGGTGGCCATATCGTGTCGGGTCACGTGGATGGCATTGGCATCGTGACGCACTTTCTGGAGGTCGGTGAAAGCTGGGAGCTGCGCATTCTGGCCCCCCGCGAGCTGGCTAAATACATGGCGTACAAAGGCTCCATTACCGTCAACGGTGTCAGCCTGACAGTCAATCGCACCACTGACCTGCCTGATAAACGCGGCTGCGAAATCAGTATCAACCTGATTCCCCACACTGTGCAAAACACGGCGCTTGGCCAGCTGACTGTCGCCGCCAGCGTTAACCTTGAAATTGATACCGTCGCGCGTTACGTTGAACGCATGCTGCAAGACACCCATAAAGAATCCAGGAAGCCCTGAACATGAGCACACTACCTTTGAGCACCCCGCCAGTCACGGCGATTTCCTCCGTAGAAGATATTGTGGACGACATGCGCGCCGGTCGCATGGTCATTTTGATTGACGAAGAAGACCGCGAAAACGAGGGCGATCTGGTGTTGGCTGCCGATCATGTCACGGCAGATGCCGTCAATTTCATGGCACGTTTCGGGCGTGGCCTGATCTGCCTGACCCTGACGCGAGAGCGCTGCGAGTTACTCCAGTTGCCGCCCATGGCCACACGCAACGGCACCAAGCACGCCACGGCTTTCACCGTGTCCATTGAGGCTGCAGAAGGCGTCACCACCGGTATTTCTGCCGCTGACCGGGCGCGCACAGTGCAGGCGGCGGTCGCCAAAAATGCAAAGGTCAATGACTTGGTCCAACCCGGCCACATTTTCCCTTTGCAGGCGGTTGACGGCGGCGTGCTGATGCGCGCCGGGCACACCGAGGCAGGCTGCGACCTGGCGGCCATGGCTGGTTGCTCGCCCGCCGCCATGATTTGCGAGATCATGAACGATGACGGCACCATGGCGCGGCTGCCTGATCTGCTTTTGTTTGCAGCCGAGCACGGCCTCAAAATTGGCACGATTGCCGACCTGATCGCGCACCGCAGCCGTAACGAGTCCTTGATTGAAAAAATCGGCAGTCGCACCCTGAACACGGCTTTTGGTGAATTCACCGCACATGCCTTTAAAGACAAACCCAGCCAGGGCCTGCACTTGGCACTGAGCAAGGGGCAATGGACAGCCGATGAAACAGTGGCCGCGCGCGTGCACGAGCCGCTGTCGGTACTGGACGCGCTTGAAACAGGCCGCTCCATGCATTCCTGGAACCTGGACCAGAGCCTTCAGCACATTGCCAACGAAGGCAAAGGTGTGGTGGTGCTGCTCAATTGTGGCGAAAGCGCTGCGCAGTTGCTGGCCCAGTTTGAAGGTACTGCCCGTGCCAGCCAGGCACCGGAGCGTGGCCGCATGGATTTGCGGACTTACGGTATCGGGGCACAAATATTGCGCGCCTGCGGTGTGCACAAAATGAACCTCATGGGCACCCCAAGGCGCATGCCCAGCATGACAGGCTATGACCTGGAAATCACTGGCTACATTACAAAATAACCAACCTACAGATCAAGGATAACCATCGTGTTTGGTGCAGAAAAAGGGTCAGCGGACAAGCTAAGCGGAAAAAAACTCGTGATTGGCATTGTGCAGGCGCGCTTCAATGAAAGCGTTACCAATGCGTTGGCCGATGCCTGCCTGAAAGAGCTGGCAGCGTTGGGCGTCGAGGCCGGCAACATCACGCATGTCAGGGTTCCAGGCGCGCTGGAAGTGCCAGTAGCACTACAGGCCATGGCCGAAAGCGACAAATACGACGCCTTGGTTGCCCTGGGCTGCATCATTCGCGGTGAAACTTACCATTTCGAGCTGGTCGCCAACGAGAGCGGCGCAGCCGTGACGCGCCTGGCGCTTGACTACCAGGTGCCGATCGCCAACGCCATTTTGACGACGGAAAACCTAGCCCAGGCCGAAGTACGCCAAACCGAAAAAGGCCGCGATGCGGCGCGCGTGGCAGTCGAGATGGCCAACTTGCTGGACGATCTGGCCTGAACGTTGATGTTGCGGCGGTCAACCCCGGTTAGGAAAATTTACAGTTAAACAAATGGCGCTACCCGGCGTAACCAATGGCTCAACAAATGGCGCAGAGATCGTCAGGAATAACGGCAGGACATATGGCAGAACAAATCACAAAACCAAAGCGCCCACCGCAAAACCGCACCGGACTGACTGACACCGGTGCAAAGAAGGCCGCTGACAAATCAGCGCGCACCAGAGCCCGTGAATTTGCCATGCAGGCGCTTTACCAGCACCTTGTGGGTCGTAACGAAGCCGACGCCATTGATACGTTCACGCGTGACCTGGTAGGTTTTCACAAGGCCGATTCAGTCCATTACGACGCACTCCTGCATGGTTGCATTGACGGCGCACAAGCGCTCGACGCAGCCATCACGCCGCTGCTTGACCGCCCCATGGCCGAGATTTCACCGGTTGAACATTCCGTGCTGTGGATTGGGGCTTACGAGTTTAAACATTGCCTCGATGTACCTTACCGCGTCGTCATCAACGAATGCATCGAACTGGCCAAGGCATTTGGTGGCACCGATGGCCACAAGTATGTCAACGGCGTGCTGCACAAGATGGCCCCGTCGATGCGCGCCGCAGAAGTCGCTGCAGACAACGCCAAATAAAAAATCAGAAGATTGAAAAAAAGAAAGGTACCTCGTGAAAATTGCCCAGCGGGCTCACCGGATTGAACCCTTTTATGTCATGGAAGTCGCCAAAGCGGCTTCTGCACTGGCCAAAGAGGTCGCTCATAGTAGCGACCCGATGATTTTTCTGAATATTGGCGAGCCAGACTTCACCGCCCCGCCGCTGGTAGCAGAAGCCGCAGCCAGGGCCATTGCACGGGGCACAACCCAGTACACCCAGGCCACAGGCCTTGAGGAACTGCGTGAAAAGATCAGCGGCTGGTACGCCTCACGCTTCAAAGTCAACATAGCGCCGCGCCGCATCGTCATCACCGCAGGTGCGTCGGCAGCCCTGCACATGGCCTGCCTGGCCTTGATAGAGGCGGGTGACGAGATACTGATGCCCGACCCCAGCTACCCGTGCAACCGGCACTTTGTCAGCGCAGCAGAAGGCCGCTCAGTATTGATTCCCACCACGGCAGAAGAACGCTTTCAATTGACCCACGCCAAAGTGGCACAGGCCTGGACAGACAAAACACGCGGCGTGCTACTGGCATCTCCTTCCAACCCGACGGGTACATCAATTGCACCCGAAGAGTTGCAAAGCATTCACGAATTCGTGCACAAGCGAGGCGGCATCACGCTGATTGACGAGATTTACCTCGGCCTGAGTTACGAAGAGCGCTTTGGCCACACCGCCCTGGCCATGCCCGGCGAGTTGGGCGAGAACGTGATCAGCATCAACTCGTTCAGCAAATACTTCAACATGACCGGCTGGCGCTTGGGCTGGCTGGTGGTGCCCGAAGCACTTGTGCCGGTGATTGAACGAATTGCACAAAACCTGTTTATCTGCGCCAGCTCTATTGCCCAGCATGCCGCCCTCGCGTGTTTTGAGCCTGAAAGCCTGCTGGAGTATGAGCGCCGCCGGTCGGAGTTCAAGGCCAGGCGCAATTACTTTATCCCCGAACTCAACCGCCTTGGCTTGACCGTACCGGTGATGCCCGATGGCGCTTTCTACGCTTATGCGGATTGCTCCAACCTGGCGGCGCAGTGGGGCCTGCGCGGCGCCCAGCCCGATGGCACAGGTGGCAGCTGGGACTTTGCTTTCGAGCTCATGAAACGCACCCACCTGGCCGTCACACCAGGCCGGGATTTTGGCCAGGCTGCACCCGCACGGTTTGTACGGTTTTCAACGGCCAATTCGATGGACCAACTCAAGGAAGCTGTCGCGCGGCTGGAGTCGGTGATTGAATAAGCGGGCCGCCCTCTTTAATTTCCCCATACGTGTTTATTGGGAAGACACTGACGCAGGCGGCATTGTTTTTTACGCCAACTACCTGAAGTTTTTCGAACGTTCGCGCACTGAATGGCTCAGATCTTTGGGTATTGAACAGCAGCGTCTCCGGGACAGCACGGGCGGCATGTTTGTGGTGGCTGAAACCAGCGTGCGTTATTTGCGCCCGGCCCGCCTTGATGATGAACTCATTGTTACCGCCGACTTGATTGAAATTGGCCGTGCGTCCATGATAATCCTGCAGCAGGCGCTATTAAAATCGGAGCAAACAGAAACCGTTCTTTGTGAGGGCACGGTGCGCATCGGCTGGGTCGACGCCCACACTTTGCAGGCACAGCGCATTCCCGCCGCCATCCTTGACAGCTTGAGAATCAAAACATGAACCAAGACCTCTCTATCGTCAGCCTCATTCTCCACGCCAGCTGGGTTGTCCAGGGCGTGGTCGCACTGCTGGTGGGCGTGTCCATTGCCAGCTGGGCGGCAATTTTCAGAAAAATCGTGGCACTCAAAAAAGTACAAAAACTCAATGACGAGTTTGACCGCGAGTTCTGGTCGGGCACCAGCCTGAACGATCTGTTTGCGGGCGCGGCCAAAAATGCCAAGCACTCTGGCTCCATGGAACGCATTTTTGCCAGCGGCATGCGGGAATACCAAAAACTGCATCAACTACACATCAGCCGCCGCATCACTGATCCCGCCACCCTGATGGACGGCGCGCGGCGGGCCATGCGGGCCAGCTACCAGCGTGAAGTCGACGCGATTGAAACCAACCTGTCTTTTCTGGCCACTGTGGGCTCCGTCTCGCCCTATGTGGGCCTGTTTGGCACCGTCTGGGGCATCATGCACGCCTTCACGGGTCTGGCTGCGCTGGAGCAGGTCACACTGGCAACCGTGGCCCCGGGCATTGCCGAGGCCTTGGTCGCCACCGCCATTGGCTTGTTTGCGGCTATTCCTGCGGTGGTCGCTTACAACCGCTTTGCGCACGACATCGACCGCATTGCCAACAAGCTGGAGACCTTCATTGAAGAGTTTTCAAATATTTTGCAGCGTAACCTGGGCGCTCAATCGGCATCCGGGCATTAACCATGCCCGGCATTAATTCCAGGGGCCGGGGCCGCCGCACCATCAGTGAAATCAACATGGTGCCGTTCATCGACGTGATGCTGGTGCTGCTCATCATCTTCATGGTCACAGCACCGCTGATCACGCCGAGCATGATTGCGTTGCCCAAGGTTGGCAAGGCATCAGGCCAGCCGCAAAGCCCGATCCAGATCATGATTGGCAAAGACGAGGCGATTCAGATCAGGCTCAAAAAAGATGCGCTGCCCAGCACCCTGGCCAATGTCGCTACTGACATCGTGAAGCTGGAACCCAGGGTCAGGGGCGCCGTGTCTGGAGTCGCTGGCGCGACTGGTGAGCAGGCCGTGCCAGTAGTCATCAGTGCCGACAAGTCCATCAAATACGAAACCGTCGTCCAGGTCATGGACAAGCTGCAAAAAGCCGGCGTTGTGCGCATTGGCCTGTCGGTTCAGACCGGCAATACGGGAAATTGAGCCTGTTGTAGCGCCTGCTTTAAAACCGCCCATGCCCAGCGCCTCAGACCGCCTTGACTTTGGTCCACCCAAGGGTAAGGGGTCGGCGCGGGCGTTTGCGCTGGCGCTGCTGGTACATGCACTGCTGATTGCCGCGCTGACCTGGGGCGTGAACTGGAAGCGCAGCGACTTGTCCACAAGCTATGAGGCCGAGATCTGGTCTGCGGTCCCCCAGCAGGTCGCGCCCCGGCTGGTTGACGCGCCGCCAGAAGCGGTAATGCCTCCACCGCCGCCAGCCGCAACCGTGCCGCCAGAGCCTGAAAAACCTGAAGTCAAGGCACCACCCCCACCCCTCCCCACCGATGTGGACATCGCGCTGGAGCAAGAAAAAAAGCGCAAACAAATGGCGCTTCAAAAAGAGGCAGAAGCCAAAAAAGAGACTGCCAAAGCGCTTGAAAAAGACAAAGCGCTGGCGTTGGAAAAAAGGCAAAAAGAACGCAAGGTACAAGAAGACCAGGCCAAACGGCTCGCGCAAGCTGAAGCCGCCAAAGAGGACAAAGAGGCGCAAAAAGTGCAAGCCCAGAAGTTGGCGCAGCAGCTTGCCAGGCAGCAGGACCGCGACAAGCAGGCGCAAGTCGCCAGCCTCAAACAGCGTCAGGAAAATCTTGACCGGCTCAGGGGGATGGCCGGTGCCAACGGCGGCGCCAACGAGACGGGCACTGCACTCAAATCAGCCGGGCCTTCCGCCAGCTACGGCGGCATGCTGCGTGCAGCAATCCGCCCGAATGTGGTGTTTACTGAAGAAATCGTCGGCAACCCAATGGCAACGGTAGAGGTACGCGTCACCTCTGACGGCACCGTTATCAGCCAGCGGCTGGTTAAGTCCAGCGGCAACAAAAACTGGGACGATGCAGCCATCAACGCCATCATCCGCACCCGCGTGATGCCCAAAGACGTGGATGGCCGCATGCCCGACACGATACTGATCATCGACATGCGGGCCCGTGGATAAATTTCTCTGCCTTCAAAAACGCTACAAAATAAATAGCGCGTAGCCCCCGTATTTGTTGCCGATATCGTCTTTTTTACTCGTAAATTATGTGCGCCAAGCCTTTGTCAGCCTGTGCCATCCAGCTGGCCAGTGCCGCATCGGTCGGGAAGAATTTCGCACGCTCGTCCAGCACGATGTCGGCGACCACCATGCCAAAGTCTGCGCCTCTTTCCACACTCAAACGCACCGTCAAACCGCGCAGAAGTTCGCCCTGTTCAGACATTTCCGGGCGCGGCGGGAAGTCTCGCACCAGGCGCGAAATGTCTGGCGCCGAGCCATTCACGGCCACACGCAGGTATTTGCCAAACTTGCAGCGCGCTGTTTCCAGGTCCCACACCTGCGTGACCTTGAAGCGCCGTCCAAACCGCTCCGAAGCGCCTTGCAGCGTGCCCTGCACAATCACCAGCTCGTCGTCCTTGAGCAGGTTGCGGTAGGTGTTGTAGGTGGCCTCATCCACCGAGGCTTCCAGGGTGTCGGTTTTGTCGTCCAGCTTGAAGATGATGACCTTGCCACGGTTGCCATTGATGACGCGCAAGTCCCCGACGATGGCCGCCAGCAGGCGCGGCTCCCGCGAGTCCAGCAGATCGTCAATTTTGAGTTTGGCAAACTGCCGGACCTCCCGCTCAACCTCGTCAAACAAATGACCCGACAGGTAAAAACCAATCGCTGTTTTTTCCTGCACCAGCCGTGCCTTGATGCCAAAAGGCATGGCTTCAACCAGCGCAGGCTCTTGCGTGCTGGCGGCGTGTGAGTCAGACATGTCAAACAGCCCGCCCTGGTTGGCGTTGGCCTCGGCCGCGAGTGCGAACTCAAAGGCGCGGTCAACGGACGCAAGCAGCGAAGCCCGGTTTAAATACAGGTTATCAAATGCCCCCGCCCTGATCAGCGCTTCCACCGTCCGCTTGTTGATTTTGGTGCGCTCCACGCGAACGCAAAAGTCATACAGCGACGTAAAAGGGCCACCTTCAAGACGTGCCGCGACAATGGCCGCAATCGCCTGCTCGCCCGTGCCCTTGATCGCACCCAGGCCATAGCGCACGCTGGTGTTGCTGGTAGGCTCAAAGCGCAAGTCACCCCGGTTCACGTCTGGCGACTCAAAGCTGATGCCCATTTTTAGCGCATCGCCATGCAGGATTTTCAGCTTGTCGGTATCGCCCATTTCCACCGTCATGTTGGCGGCGAAAAACTCGGCTGTGTAATGCACCTTTAGCCAGGCCGTGTGGTAGGCCAGCAGCGCATAAGCCGCAGAATGCGACTTGTTAAAACCGTAGCCCGCAAACTTTTCCATCAGGTCAAACACCTCGTCGGCCTTTTCTTCCGTCAAGCCGTTGGCGCCTGCACCTTTGCGGAATATGTCGCGGTGGGCCGCCATTTCCTTTTCATCTTTTTTACCCATCGCGCGGCGCAGCATATCGGCGCCGCCGAGAGAATAGCCGCCCAGGATCTGCGCGGTCTGCATCACCTGCTCCTGGTAGACCATGATGCCGTAGGTTTCTTCCAGCATGGGCTTGACGCGCGCATCGGGGTACTCGGGCACCTCTTTGCCCTGCTTGCGGGCGATGTAGGTCGGAATCAGATCCATTGGGCCGGGCCGGTACAGCGCGTTCATGGCGATCAGGTCTTCAAGCCGGTCAGGTCTGGCGTCTTTCAGCATGCGCTGCATGCCGACACTTTCAAACTGGAACACGGCCTCGGTCTTGCCTTCTGCAAATAGCCGGTAGACCCGCGCGTCGTTGAGCGGCAGATTCTCAAACGCAAAATCTTTTTGTGACGGGTACCGCGCCACAATGAAGTCCTTGGCGATCTCCAGAATCGTCAGAGTGGCCAGACCCAAAAAGTCAAACTTGACGAGGCCAATCGCCTCCACATCGTTTTTGTCAAACTGGCTCACCGCCGAGCTGCTGCCGGGCTGCAAATACAGCGGGCAAAAGTCTGTCAGTTTGCCGGGTGCAATCAGCACGCCACCGGCATGCATGCCGACGTTGCGCGTCAGGCCTTCAAGCTTGCGGGCCAAAGCCAAGAGGGTGTGCACGTCTTCTTCTTTGCGTTCACGCTCGGCCAGAATCGGCTCGGCCTCCAGCGCATACACCAGCTTGTCATTTTTTTTGCGCTCTGCTGGCAGCAGTTGCAGCGTCACCGCCTGGCCAGGCTTGTTGGGAATCAGCTTGGAAATGCCGTCACAAAATCCATATGGGAAATCGAGCACGCGGCCCACGTCACGAATGGCTGCGCGCGCAGCCATGGTGCCAAACGTGACGATCTGGCTGACCGCGCTGTGTCCGTATTTGTCTTTGACGTAGTCAATCACGCGGTCGCGGTTGCTCTGGCAAAAGTCAATGTCAAAGTCGGGCATGGACACCCGCTCGGGGTTCAAAAAGCGCTCGAAAAGCAGGTTGTATTGCAACGGGTCCAGGTCGGTGATTCTCAAGGAATACGCCACCAGCGAGCCGGCACCCGACCCCCGTCCGGGCCCCACCGGACAGCCATTGTTTTTGGCCCAGTTGATGAAGTCACCGACAATCAAAAAGTAGCCTGGAAAACCCATCTTCAAAATGGTGGCAATCTCGAACTCCAGCCGCTCAACGTAGGTGGGACGCTTTTCTTCACGCACGGCAGCGTTCGGGTAAAGGTGCGTCAGGCGCTCTTCAAGCCCCTCAAAAGAGGCTTGGCGAAAATACGCATCGGCCGGCATGCGCACACCGTCCACCTCGGGCGTGGGATAGTCGGGCAGCATCGGCTTGCCCAATTCAAGCGTCAAATTGCAGCGCTTGGCAATCTCCAGCGTATTACCCAACGCTGAAGGAATATCCGCAAACAGCGCCTCCATTTGCCCGCTTGACTTGAAGTATTGCTCGCGCGTGAACTTTCGCACACGCCGGGCGTTGCCCAGAATTTCGCCCTCAGAAATACACACCCGCGCCTCATGCGCTTCGTAGTCGTCATAGGTCAAAAACTGCACCGGGTGCGTGGCCACCACTGGCAGCTTGAGCCGCGCCGCGAGCTGCACCGCGGCGGGCACATGGCGTGCGTCGTCTGCCTGCTCGGCGCGTTGCAGCTCGATGTAAAAACGGTGCGGAAAAATTCCGGCCAAATGCAGCGCGCAAGCCACCGCACGCGCGTCATCACCCTGCACCAGGGCCTGCCCGACGGCACCGCGCTGCGCGCCCGAAAGCGCAATCAGGCCTTCGTTCAACTCACGCAGCCATTCGAGGCTGATGATGGCCTGATCGCGCACCACGCCGCGCGTCCAGGCGCGTGTGATCAGTTCGGACAAATTAAGGTAGCCGTGGTGGTTTTGCACCAGCAGCAGTAAGCGGGCTGGTGGGGCCGTCGCGTCTTTGCCGGGCACCTGTACCCAGACGTCAGCGGCGATCAGGGGTTTGACGCCCTTGCCGCGCGCCGCCTTGTAAAACTTGACGGTGCCGAACAAGTTGCTCAGGTCACTGATGGCGAGTGCGGGTTGCTGGTCTGCCGCCGCAGCGGCGACGACTTCGTCAATGCGGTTGGTACCGTCGACGACTGAAAATTCTGTGTGAAGGCGTAAATGAACAAACATTTAATGATTTTAGGCCCCACGGTCGCGCACTGCGTGTCGCTCCCTGCCCCCGCGGGGCCACTGCGCCTACCGACTGGCAAAGCCAGATCCGCGGCCCCTGCCCGGGTTAAAAACATCCTCCTACAATTCCTGGAATCATGAAAATCCTGAATATTGCAGCTTATAAATTCATAGCGCTGGACCGCCTGCCAGCACTGCAGGCCGCCGTGCTGAACGCTTTGCAGGCCCGGAGCCTCAAAGGCACAGTGCTGCTGGCAGAAGAAGGTATCAATTTGTTTCTAGCGGGCAAGCCGCCCGCAGTGCATGATTTTCTGGCGTGGCTGCGGCAGGACCCGCGTCTGGCAGATCTGGAGGCCAAGGAAAGTTTTTCGAATACCCAGCCGTTTCGCAAGCTGCTGGTGAAGATCAAGCCAGAGATCATCCGCATGAACCATCCGGCCATTCAACCCACCGCCGGGCGTGCGCCAGCCGTGGATGCAGCCACGCTCAAACGCTGGCTGGACGCTGGGCATGACGATGCGGGCCGCTCCGTGGTCACGCTGGATACCCGCAACGATTTTGAGGTGGATGCAGGAACCTTCAAAAACGCGGTGGACTGGCGCATCACCAAATTCACCGAGTTCCCCGAGGCGCTGCTGGACCACCGCCAGCATCTTGAAGGGAAAACCGTGGTGAGTTTTTGCACGGGCGGCATACGCTGCGAAAAAGCAGCCCTCTTCATGCGTGAAGCCGGCGTACAGAACGTCTGGCAGCTCGACGGTGGCATTTTGAAATATTTTGAGGTCAACGGGCACGCGCATTTCGACGGAGAATGCTTTGTGTTTGACGCGCGCCGGGCTTTGGACGCGGGTCTTCAACCCAGGGTCGATCCAGTGCTGCATGCCGAGGCATCTTCAGCAGACCTTGCACCGCCATGATGCGAGACTGACAGGCCGTCAGGCGACGCAAGGAAGAAATTCCGTCAACACCGCGTTGGTCAGTGCCGCTCGCGGGGAGAGCACTAAGTTGCTGCACAACTCACGCTGTATCAGCTTTTAAACCGGGCAGCGGTGTCCGCCACGCGCTGGCCAAGGGCTCTGGCGGTATCGAGGTCGCCAGCGAACATGTCCCCCGCCCCAGCGTCAGAAGGCGACTGCGCCATGGCACCACTGTAGGCGCCCAGGTGGTTGAGGTCATCACGTTTGGCCGCCTTGGCGTTGCTTGGCATCAGGGCCAGTCCAACCCAAACACCGCCATGCTGCATGGCCAATGTAAAAAGGTAATTGAGTGTCGACAGCTTGTCGCCGTTCACACTGGCGCTGTTGGTAAAGCCAGCGAAAAGCTTGTCTTTCCAGGCTTGCGAATACCAGGGCGATGAAGATGCATCGGCAAACTTTTTGAACTGCCAGCTGACACTGCCCATGTAGGTCGGTGAGCCCATGATGATGGCATCAGCCGCAGCCAGCGTTTCCCAGCCACCGGCGGGCAGATTGCCCTCGGCGTCAATGGCGACCAGTTCAGCGCCTGCGCCGCTGGCAACGGCCTGCGCCATGCGTTGGGTGTGACCATAGCCAGAATGGTAAATGACAACAATTTTTGACATGTTCATGCGTTTTTTAAATTTAAATTTTTAAGACAAGGGTAAACAAATCAGGCACCGCGTTTGGCGTCAAGACTCCAGGCGCCTGCGCCCCATGCCGCAACCGTTAGCAAGCCGCCGACCACAGCGATGTTCTTGAAGAAAGCCTGCGCCTGGGAAGGATCGCTCAGCGGGTGAAAAATAAACGAAATCACGACGGTAAAAAAGGCAATGCCAAGCGCAGCCCAGCGGGTCTGAAAGCCGACCAGCAGCAACAAGCCGAGCCCAAGCTCGACGGCAATAGCGACAGCAATGGCGACTTCAGGCAGGGGCACGCCTTTGGCTGCGGCATAGCCAACGGTGCCGGCAAAGCCGCCAATTTTGCTGAAGCCAGCCGGTATGAACAGCAGTGACAGCAATACGCGGCCTATCAGCGACAGAGGGTTCTGCAGGGATGTAAACATGGTGAGTCCTTGTATAAAAAATGAAAAATAACGGGGGAACAAATACAGTGAAATGCCCGACAGCCTGGTAGCTGCCAACAGCTGCTAAGCCGCGAGGTCAAACACCAGCACTTCGGCGTCATGGCCTTTGCCCAGCTCAAGGCGGCTTTGGGCCTCAATCATCGCGGCATCGCCGCGCGCCAGTTTTTGACCATTGACTTCCAGTTCGCCGCGCACCAGATGCACATAGGTCTTGCGGGCCGGGTCCAGCGCCAGCGTGGCGGCCTCGTCACCGTCCAGCAAACCTGCATACAGCCGGGCATCCGCATGGATCGTGACGGAACCCTGCGCGCCGTCACTGGATGCCACCAAGCGCAGGGTACCGCGCTTTTCGATGTCCGTGAAGGTCTTTTGCTCGTACCCCGGTGCAATCCCGGTGACATTGGGCTCAATCCAGATTTGCAAAAAATGCGTGGTTTGGCCCTCTGCATGGTTGAATTCGCTGTGCTGCACGCCCGTGCCTGCACTCATGCGCTGCACATCGCCGGGCGGAATGCCCTTGACGTTGCCCATGCTGTCTTTGTGCGCCAGTTCACCAGACAGCACGTAGCTGATGATTTCCATGTCTTTGTGGCCATGCGTACCAAAGCCCCGGCCTGCGGCAATGTGGTCTTCATTGATCACGCGCAGGTTGCCAAAGCCCATGTGCTGGGGGTCGTGATAGCCGGCAAACGAAAACGAATGCTGCGACTTGAGCCAGCCGTGGTCAGCATGGCCACGCTCGCCAGAGAAGCGTATTGTCATCATAAAAATTCCTTTCTTGACTGGTTTCGACACTTCTTTACTGCCTCCAATGTAAGCCCGCACGGGGCCCTTGCAATTCCATTCATTTGATGACATCGTTCAAATTATTTGAACGTCGGGACGATCAATGACCAACAAGTCGCTAGTTGCTCTGCGCAACGTTCTGACACCTGAAGCGCTTGGCTTAATTGACGCCGTGCACCGTACCGGAAGCATGGCGGCTGCCGCGCGAGAAAGTGGGCTGGTGCCCAGCGCCCTGACCTACCGGATTCGTCAGGTTGAAGATACCCTTGATGTGCTGCTGTTTGACCGCACTTCGCGGCGCGCCCGGCTGACAGAGGCGGGCAAAGAGCTGCTGTGCGAGGGCAACCGCGTGTTGCTGGAACTCGAATCCATCGCCAACCGCGTCAAGCGGGTTGCCACAGGCTGGGAACCACAGCTGACACTGGCCGTGGACAGCATCATTTCCCGCACCACCATGATGGAGCTGTGTGAGGCATTTTTTGCGCTTGGGCCGCCCACGCGCTTGAAACTTCGGGAAGAAGCACTGTCGGGAACCCTTCAAGCGCTGTACGGCGGGCAGGCTGATCTGGCCATAGGTGTGGTGCTGGAGCCAAGCAGTCGCGGCCTGCAGAGCAAGGCACTTGGCAACCTTCGCTTTGTCTATGCCGTGGCACCCCATCATCCGCTGGCCAGCACTGCAGAGCCAGTAACCGACGACATGATGCTGCAGCACCGGGCGGTGGCCGTGGCCGATTCAGTGCAGCGCGGCAGCGGCATCACCGTAGGCCTGCTGGGCGGGCAGGATGTTTTTACTGTGCCTGGCATGCTGGCCAAGCTGGATGCGCAGCTGCGTGGGCTGGGTGCGGGTTTTTTGCCCGAGTACCTGGCGCGGCCCCACATCGACACCGGCCGCCTGGTTGAAAAAATGGTGGCCCAGCCACCACGCGTGGTACGGGTCAGCTACGCCTGGCGGGGCCAGGGCATGGGCAGCATCGCAGGCCTCAGTAAGGGCAGCGGCGGCAAGCCGGGGCGCGCCCTGCAGTGGTGGCTCGAACAACTGGACAATTCCAGCACCCGGCGCGCCTTGCTGGAGCGCCAGCCATACCCGTAAATATTATTTTGCAAGCCGGGCCAGTCCGCAGCGTGTAGAGTGTGCTTACCGGATCTCTGTTCACCCCGGTTTCTTTCACCCTTCATAAAAAAGTACAAAGACATGACAAAAAAACAGCTCATCCCTCCCACCAAAGAACCCGCGCGCCACTTTGCTGTCATAGGCGCAGGCATTGCGGGCGTTGCTTGCGCGCGAACGTTGGTGCAGGCCGGGCACCAGGTCACGGTGTTTGAAAAAAGCCGGGGCGCCGGTGGGCGAATGTCTACCCGCAGCACGTCATTTGGTAGTTTTGACCATGGTGCACAGTACTTCACCGCGCGCGATGCACGTTTTGAAAAGGCGCTGACGACTGCGTCAGGTCTGGTACGCCCCTGGAGCGCCAATACTGTGCGCATTCTTGACGAGCTGGGCCGCGTGGTGGCGTCGTCACTGCCGCCCAAAGAAGCCCACTGGGTCGCCACCCCCGGCATGAACGCGCTGGTGCGGCAATGGGCCGAACCGTTGGCCAGTGCAGGCCAGCTGCATCTTGACACCACCGTGGTCCGCATTGAGGCTGACAAACTGGAGCCGAAACGCTGGCAACTGCAAACCGAGGGACCAGGCGCCACCACGCGGGTTCACTCGGGTTTTGACGCGGTACTGATGGCGATTCCGTCTGTGCAGGCAAGTGCGTTGCTGCAGTCGTCGCAGCTCAGCAAGCCCATGATGACGGCCATCAACAAAGTCAGCGTGGCACCCTGCTGGACGCTGATGCTGGCGTTCCCGCAGGCCTCGCAGCCCAACCTGTCGCATCTGGGCCCGCACTGGAACGCAGCGCGCAGCACCCACCACCGCATTGCCTGGCTGGCACGCGAGTCGTCCAAGCCAGGGCGCGGCCCGATGGAGCGCTGGACTGTGCAGGCCAGCACCGATTGGTCACAGCGCCACTTGGAAGACGACGCCGAGCGCGTCAAGGCCAAACTGCTGAAGGCCTTCACAGAAGTCACCGGCATACGCGCCGAACCGCAGCACGCCGAGGTACACCGCTGGCGCTATGCCCAGACCATCACCCCGCTCGGAAAAAGCCACCTGTGGGACACCAAATCAGGCCTGGGCGCCTGCGGCGACTGGTGTCTGGGACACCGGGTTGAAGACGGCTTTTTGTCAGGGCTGGAATTGGCGCTGGCCGCACTGTAAAACTCTAGGTGACGTGACGAGCATGGGGGTCAAGGGACGCAGCGCCGGGCCGCCCCAAGCAAGGCCAGCTCACTCGGGGCTGGAGGCCGTGGCTCCAAACCTGCTTGAGCAGATTTGGACGGGCGACATAAGCGAAGCCTCTGGCGGGCGGCGGCCTGCAAGGTGCAGCGTAGTACGCGTAGCGACAAGCGTGGGAGCCACAATGTACAGAGGACGGTTTGCCCCTTCCCCCACCGGCCCCCTGCACGCGGGCTCACTGGTTACGGCGCTGGCCAGCTGGCTGGATGCCCGGGCACACAAGGGCCAGTGGCTGGTGCGTATTGAGGATGTCGACACGCCGCGCTGCGTGCCCGGGGTTGACCAGACCATTCTTGCGCAGCTGGCGGCTGTCGGTTTGTACCCCGACGAAGCGCCGCTCTACCAGTCACAACGCGGCGCTGCATACCAAAGCGCACTGGACCAGCTGGTGGCGCAGGGCCTGGCTTTTCCCTGCAGCTGCACCCGCCAAGACATCGCGCAGGCGCTGGCAGCTGGTGGGCTGGTGCGCCAAAGGCACGGCGAGCTGGTGTACCCGGGTACCTGCCGCCACGGACTGCAGGGCCGCAACGCGCGCGCATGGCGGTTTCTGGCCGAAAATTCACTACAGAAAATACCTTTTCAGCAGCAAACACGGGGGCTATACGCTATTTATTCAATAGCACCTCAAATACTTCATTGGGCCGATCGCCGGCTGGGCGCCCAAAACCAGAACGTCAGCCAGACTGTCGGCGACTTTGTACTCAAGCGCGCAGACGGCTTGTGGGCCTACCAGCTGGCCGTGGTGGTTGACGACGCGGCCCAGGGCATCACCGATGTAATTCGCGGTGCAGACCTGCTGGACAACACCGCGCGACAAATCATGCTGCAGCAGGCGCTTGGGCTGGCGCAGCCGCAGTATTTGCACACCCCGCTGGTGCTGGGTGCCCAAGGCGAAAAGCTCTCCAAGCAAAACGGCGCGCTCGCCATCGAGACCGGGTGCCCGGTGGCCGTGCTCCAACAAGCGGGTGCGGTACTTGGCCTGGCCGCAAGCCCGAACGCAGAAACTCCGGCTGAGTGGTTGCAGCAAGCTGTGCCGCAATGGGCAGACCAGCACCTTAAAATCAGGGCGTGATTGAAATCCCTACCCCCCTTGACACCATAGCGCCTGCGGACGCCAGCCCGTCCGCACCGGGCGATACCCGCCACCACCGCACCATCCGCAGCTTTGTGCTCCGAACAGGACGCACCACGGCCGGCCAGGCCAGAGCATTTACCGATGTCGGGCCGCAGTTTTTGCTGGCCTACACCCCCGCGCTGGTGGACTTTGCAGCGGTCTTCAACCGGGCAGCGCCAACTGTTCTGGAAATCGGCTTTGGCATGGGTGAGGCCACAGCGCACATTGCCAGCGTCACTCCAGAGAAAAACTTTTTATGCTGCGAGGTGCACACGCCCGGCGTAGGCGCACTGCTCAAACGCATCGACGAGCAGGCCCTGAGCAACATTCGCATCCTGCAGCACGACGCAGTTGAGGTGATTGACCACATGCTGCCGGCGGGTGAGCTGGCCTGCCTGGACGGTGTACATATTTTTTTCCCTGACCCGTGGCACAAGAAAAAGCACAACAAGCGCCGGCTTATTCAAGCCCCGCTGGTCGCCAAGCTCGCCGCCCGCCTCAAACCCGGTGGCTACCTGCACTGCGCGACCGACTGGCAACCCTACGCCGAACAGATTCTCGAGGTGTTGAACGCCGAACCCCTGCTGCACAACACCGCTAGCACCGGTTACGCGCCCAAGCCTGACTACCGGCCGCTGACAAAGTTTGAAAACCGCGGCATCAAGCTGGGCCACGGGGTGTGGGACGTAGTGTTTAAACGCAATGGGTAGAGG
>JANXTM010000077.1 GCA_025352405.1 Polaromonas sp. | reverse complement strand
GCTGAAGCTGTTGCAGTGCGCGCCCGGGGTAACAAAGACCTTGGAGTGATGTCTCTCGAAGCGTTCTCACAGTTGATCGCCTCAAGCATCGCACAAAAAGCCTGATTTTTGACATCTTTGTTATTGATTTTGGCCATTCGTTTATATGAAACGGGCGTGAGCCGCTATAGCTTTTATAGCAAGCATTGAAGGATTACCGCCATCGCTACTGAATTTCGTGACCGCCGTCACCGCGAAGAACGCAAGCATCGCTTGAACCGTGAAATCATGGCCCCTGAAGTACGCCTTTCAGGACCGGAGAACGAGCCTTTGGGCATCGTCAGCCTGATGGAAGCGTTGCGACTTGCAGGTGAATATGACGTTGATCTGGTGGAGATTTCCCCCACGGCGATTCCGCCCGTGTGCAGATTAATGGATTACGGCAAGTTCAAGTACGCCGAGCAAAAAAAGGCCGCAGACGCGAAATCCAAGCAAAAAGTGATCGAGATCAAGGAAATCAAATTCCGGCCCGGCACGGATGATGGTGACTACAACATCAAGGTTCGCAACATAAAGAGGTTTCTGGAAGAAGGCGACAAATGCAAGATTACTTTGCGCTTCCGGGGACGCGAAATCACGCACCAAGAACTCGGTTTGGCCTTGTTGGCGCGTATTCGGGATGAGTTGGCAGATTTGATAGTAGTTGAGCAGTTCCCCAAGCTCGAAGGTAGGCAGATGGTAATGATGATTGCACCAGGCCGCAAGAAGCCGGGTGCTAAAGTGGTTGCAGAAACCGCAGCGGCGTAGGCATTTCGGAAATCAAGGGGCGCTTAACGGCGCTCCTGCGAAGCCTGGCGATATGTTAGGCTTCCAAAAGCAAAGAAGTCAAACTCTTTGCGTACCAGTGGCGATTTAAAAACTCGTCACTAATAAGTGTCTCGGGGCCATCAAGTTTGCGAAGTTTTTGCAGCGCCTCACGAGCACAAATGAATAGGAGCATTTAATGCCCAAAATGAAGACCAAGAGCGGCGCTAAAAAGCGTTTCCGCGTTCGTCCAGGTGGCACCGTCAAACGCGGCCAAGCCTTCAAACGTCACATCTTGACCAAGAAGACCACCAAAAACAAACGTCATCTGCGTGGATCAACAGCTGTTCATGAGACCAATATGGGTCACATGGCGCAGATGTTGCCCGGCCGTGGCATTTAATTAACGACGAACAAGGAGTAATCACATGCCTCGCGTCAAACGTGGTGTAACGGCTCGCGCCCGCCACAAAAAAGTTTTAGCCCTTGCAAAAGGTTTTCGCGGTCGCCGCGGTAACGTCTTCCGTATCGCCAAAGAAGCGGTCATGAAGGCCGGGCAATATGCCTACCGTGACCGTCGTACCAAAAAACGTGTGTTCCGCCGCTTGTGGATCACCCGTATCAATGCCGCAAGCCGTGCTTGCGGCCTGACTTACAGCCAGTTTGCCAATGGTCTGAGAAAAGCCGGTATAGAGATTGACCGCAAGGTGCTGTCTGACATGGCCATCCACGACAGCGCTGCTTTTGGCGCCATAGTTGAGCAGGTCAAAGCCAAACTGGCTGCCTGATTTTCGGGCTACAGCCTGCCATTGAAAAGTAGCAGACTGTCGCCAGAAATAATGGACTGTAGAGGGCTGGGGCTTGAAAAAGCTCTGGCCTTTTTTCATGGTTTTTTGTATGTCGCACAAGAGTTTTTATGAACGATGCCGAACCCCTGGATGGTCTGATCAATAACGCCAAAGACAGCTTTGCGCAGGCCATGACGCCTGCCGATCTGGAAAACGCCAAAGCGCTGTTTCTGGGTAAATCAGGCCGCGTGACCGAGCTGATAAAGGGTATGGCAGCGCTCAGTGTCGAGGAGAAAAAATCCCGCGGCGCTGTAATCAACCTGACCAAACAAGCGATTGAAGCGGCGCTGAGTGCACGTCGCCAGGCACTGGCCAATGCAGAGCTTGAAAAACAGCTCAAAGCCGAAGCACTGGACGTCAGCCTGCCAGGCCGGCAACGCAGTCAGGGCGGCTTGCACCCGGTATCGCTCACACTTGAGCGCATTGAAGCTATCTTTGCATCCATGGGCTTTGATGTGGCACAAGGCCCAGAGATTGAAACCGACTGGTTCAATTTCACTGCGCTCAACACACCTGAAGACCACCCTGCGCGTTCGATGCACGACACGTTTTATGTTGAAGGTGGCACTGAAGCTGCACCCAATTTGCTGCGTACCCACACCAGCCCGATGCAGATTCGTTACGCGGTGAAGCATGTAAAAAAACACCGTGCATTGATTGATGCTGGTGGCGCGATGCCCGAGATCCGCGTCATTGCGCCAGGTCGCACTTACCGCGTAGACAGCGACGCCACCCATTCGCCAATGTTCCACCAGTGTGAAGGCCTGTGGATTGGCGAGAACGTGAGTTTTAAGGATTTGAAGTTTGTCTTCACTGATTTTTGCCGCACGTTTTTTGAAAGCGATGATCTGGTGCTGCGGTTCAGGCCAAGCTTTTTCCCGTTCACCGAGCCGAGTGCCGAAATTGACATTCAGTTCCAGACCGGCCCGCTGGCAGGCCGGTGGCTTGAAGTTTCCGGCGCCGGGCAGGTGCACCCGAATGTGGTGCGCAACATGGGTCTAGACCCTGAAAAGTATATTGGTTTTGCTTTTGGTATGGGGCCGGATCGTCTCACCATGCTGCGCTATGGTGTGAGTGACCTGCGGCTTTTCTTTGATGGCGATATTCGCTTCCTGTCCCAGTTTCAGTCATAAAAACAGCAAGAAGAACAAGGTAAGACCATGCAATTCCCAGAATCCTGGTTACGCGAATTTTGCAACCCACCTATCACGACAGAGAAGCTTGCTGAAACCCTCACCATGGCTGGCCTTGAGGTTGAAGAGCTCAAGTTGGTGGCCCCACCTTTCACCAGGATCGTTGTTGGTGAAATCAAGTTCGCCGTCAAGCACCCGAACGCAGACAAGCTGCAAGTGTGCGAAGTCGATGTGGGGCAGGGTAGCTTGCTCAACATCGTCTGCGGCGCATCCAATGCGCGCGTGGGCATCAAGGTGCCATGCGCGCTGGTCGGTGCGGTTTTGCCACCGGGCGAAGATGGCAAGCCTTTTCTCATCAAGGTCGGACAATTGCGCGGTGTTGAAAGCCAGGGTATGTTGTGTTCGGCGCGCGAGCTCAAAATCTCTGACGACCATGGCGGCCTGCTTGAACTGGCACTTGGCGCGCCGCTGGGCCAAGACATTCGCGAGTACCTGAACCTTGATGACACCTTGTTCACGCTCAAGCTCACGCCCAACCTGGCGCACTGCCTGAGTGTGTATGGTGTGGCGCGTGAGGTGGCTGCTTTGACGGGCGCTGCGCTCAAGGCGCAAGTGTTTCCCACTGTTGCAGTAAGTGACGCAACGCGCTTGCCAATAAAGATCAGTGCGCCTGATTTATGTGGCCGCTTTTCTGGCCGCGTGATCAAGGGCGTCAATACCAAAGCCGCAACCCCGCAGTGGATGGTCGACCGCCTGGCGCGCTGCGGCCAGCGCAGCGTGACGGCGCTGGTAGACATTTCAAACTATGTGATGTTTGAACTGGGTCGGCCTTCGCACATTTTTGATCTCGACAAGATCAATGGCGGGCTGGATGTTCGCTGGGGGAAACCAGGCGAAATGCTTAAATTGCTCAACGGCAACACCGTTACGGTCGACGAAAAGGTTGGTGTGATTGCCGATGACACGCAGGTGGAGTCTCTTGCTGGCATCATGGGTGGGGACACTACGTCAGTGACTGACGATACGAAAAATGTGTACGTCGAGGCCGCTTTCTGGTGGCCCAAAGCCATTGCAGGCCGCTCACGCCGCTACAACTTTTCAACCGATGCAGGGCACCGTTTTGAGCGCGGCGTAGATGCAGGTCAAACGGTGGAGCACATTGAGCGTATTACCCAGCTGATTCTTGATATATGCGGTACTCATGACTCAGTTTGTGGCCCCATGGACGATATTCAAGCCCACATGCCTTTTCAAGCGCCGGTAACGCTGCGCGTGGCTCGCGCTGCCAAGGTTATTGGTATGCCGATAACACTGGGGCAATGCGCAGATGTGTTTCAGCGACTTGGTCTCAATTTTGAACTGAGAACAGCAAATTCGTTAGACGATATCGACGGCGGCACGCTGATCGTCACACCACCGAGCTACCGCTTTGATTTGCAAATTGAAGAAGACCTGATTGAAGAAGTCGTGCGCATGGTTGGTTATGACAATCTGCCGGACATACCGCCCTTGGCACCGATTACCGCTAAGCTAAGGTCTGAAGCCGAGCGCAGCCCGTTTGCCGTACGTCGAGCCCTGGCATCGCTTGGCTACCAGGAAACCATCAATTTCAGTTTTGTCGAAGAGCGCTGGGAGCAAGAGCTCGCCGGTAACCCCAACCCCATCAAGTTGCTGAATCCGATTGCCAGCCAGATGAGCGTGATGCGCTCGTCGCTCTTGGGCTCACTTCTACAGGTACTCAAATTCAATCTTGACCGCAAGGCGTCACGCGTCAACGTCTTTGAGCTGGGGAGTGTGTTTCTGCGCGATATACAGGCCCAGAACACCGACACCACGGTGGCCGGGTTTAACCAGCCCATGCGTGTGGCAGGTCTAGCCTACGGTCCGCGCAGTGCCCTGCATTGGGCTGCCGCAGACAAAACGGTAGATTTCTTTGACATCAAAGGTGACGTAGAGGCCCTGCTTGCGCCGCTGCTCGCTGTATTTGTACCGGCGGAGCACCCTGCCATGCACCCAGGTCGCTGCGCCAGCGTCAATGTAAATGGTCAGGCCGTCGGTTTTGTAGGGGAGTTGCACCCAAAGTGGCGGCAAGGTTACGAGCTGGCCCAGGCGCCGTTGCTGTTTGAGCTGGAACTGGACGCCGTGTTGCAACGTAAGGTGCTGGTTTTTTCGGCCGTCAGCAAACTCCAACCCGTCGAGCGCGATATAGCCGTGATCGTTCCTGAGAGCGCGACACACGCTGCGCTCATGACGGCAATTCACGGCACCGATACCCACAGCCTGCTCAAGGGCGCAACCCTGTTTGACGTTTACCGACCACAGCTGGCGGCATCGGGCACGTCCAGTGTGGGTGCGGGCGAGAAAAGTCTGGCTGTGCGCTTGGTGCTTTCCAGTGACCTCGTTACACTGACCGATGAGGCTATTGAAAGCGCTGTACAGGCAGTGCTTTCCAATCTTCAGCTCCAGTTGCAAGCGCGCTTGCGGGCCTGATATGAAGCTGGTGCTTTGAAGAAGCAAAAACAAACCACGATGAATCAGGAAAAAGACCTTATGGATTTTTCGGTTGAAAGCCTGGAAACCCCAGCGTTGACAAAAGCGCATTTGGCCGAGCTGTTGTTTGAACAGATCGGACTTAATAAACGCGAATCAAAAGACATGATTGACGCGTTTTACGACCTGATTGCACATAGCCTGGTGGAAGGCACCGATGTGAAAATTTCCGGTTTT
The DNA here is from genome assembly GCA_025352405.1 of Polaromonas sp. Classification (GTDB taxonomy): domain Bacteria; phylum Pseudomonadota; class Gammaproteobacteria; order Burkholderiales; family Burkholderiaceae_C; genus Polaromonas. The sequence continues at coordinate 1,225 of JANXTM010000077.1, read as the reverse complement.
GGCAATTTTCAGATCAGAACCAAGGCGCCAAGGCCAGGCCGCAACCCAAGAACTGGCGAAGCCATTCCCATCCAGGCGCGTCGGGTTGTCACCTTTCACGCCAGCCACAAGCTTAAAGACCAGATACAAGGACATCGTCCGTCCGTACCAGTTATTGTCGATGACGCATTTCGTTAATGCACCTTTTGACAGAGTGCTGATTTATAGCTTCTTAAAGTTCAGCAGGGTTTGTTAACTAAGCGACCGCCCGATGCGTCAGTTGTGTGACGACGCAACACATTTCAAAAAACTGTTGCAACCCTTTGCGCTAAGTTTCCACTTAGAGTAAATTTGGAAGTTTCCTCTTTAGCGCATTGATTTAATTGGAGAAATCCCTTCCTCCCATTCCTGCGAAACGCTACTTCACCATCGGAGAAGTCAGTGATTTGTGCGGCGTCAAACCTCATGTGCTCAGATATTGGGAGCAAGAGTTCACGCAGCTGCGCCCTATGAAACGGCGCGGCAATCGCCGCTACTACCAGCACCATGAAGTTCTTATAATCCGCAGAATTCGCGATTTGCTGTATGAACAGGGTTTCACGATTAGCGGTGCCCGCAACAAACTACACGAGATTGTGGATATAGAGAGAAGCAAGCGCCGCAATGGCGAGGTCACGCTTGATACCGCCGGCGTGATTGATGGCGCTCATTCCAGCTTGGGCGATTTCGATGATTCTGTAGATTTTGAAGACAGTAGCCCCGTGACAGAAGGTGCTGAGTTACCGAAAGGCAGTTTGGCTCAGCAGCGTTTGGAACTGGTGCGCCGCGAGCTGTTTGAAATACGAGATTTGCTCAGCATCTCTCACCGGGAAGATTACTGAGCACGCTATAATTGAAAGTTGTCGGTGTGTGGCGCAGCCTGGTAGCGCACTTGCATGGGGTGCAAGGGGTCGAAGGTTCGAATCCTTTCACACCGACCATATGAATCAAGGACTTAGCTTCTAAAGGGGCTAAGTCCTTTCTTTTTGGTGGCCCCAAAATCATTCATTGTCCCAACCGTTGTCCCAACTGCGGGGAAAGCTGGGGACGACTTGGATTTCCAGGAGTTGTCGGCGGGATTGAACTTAGTGGCTGCATAAAAATGCCGCTTCATCTGAAGTTCATACTTTCTATTTGCTATGTTTTTAATAGCTGCTTGCGCCCGATTAATAAGGGCTATAGGCCAATTACATTTATAAAACTGCTG